>JAAFHK010000278.1 GCA_013297565.1 Cytophagales bacterium | reverse complement strand
ACAATATAATCAAGGGCTTCGTCCGTAAAACGAAGGTCAATATTTTCCATACCAAGCAATTTGTTGTATTGTTTGATGATGGCATTTTTGGGTTCGGTAAGAATGCGGCGTAAAGCCGTTTTGTCAAGCGGTTCGAGTGCCGCCAAAATAGGCAAACGACCTATTAATTCGGGAATCAAACCGTAGTTTTTGAGGTCTTGCGAAGTCGCATATTGCAAAAGGTTTTTACGTTCGTAGCCAAAATTTTGCTCCGTTCCGCCCACAAACCCAATCGGGCGTGTATTCAAGCGAGCCGCTATTTTGCGTTCGATCCCGTCAAAAGCCCCTCCACAAATGAATAAAATATTTTCCGTATTAATTTGGATCATTTTCTGATCGGGGTGTTTTCTGCCTCCGTTCGGTGGCACATTCACTATGGAGCCTTCCAAAAGTTTCAATAAACCTTGCTGAACGCCTTCGCCGCTTACGTCCCTTGTGATGGAGGGATTGTCGGATTTGCGAGCAATTTTATCTATTTCGTCTATATAAACAATGCCCCTCTCTGCCAATTCGACCTTAAAATCGGCGGCTTGCAAAAGGCGAGTCAAGATCGATTCTACGTCTTCGCCCACATAACCCGCTTCGGTTACGACTGTTGCATCGGCTATGCAAAAGGGTACTTGCAAATATTTGGCTAAGGTGCGTGCCAAAAGTGTTTTGCCTGTGCCTGTTTCGCCCACCAAAATCACATTCGATTTTTCGATAGCTATGTCGTCTTCGGTTGTTTTGGGGGTTTGCATCAAGCGTTTGTAATGATTATAAACTGCTACGGAAAGGATTTTTTTTGCCTGATCTTGCCCAATAATGTGCTGATCGAGCATTTTTTTCATTTCCGAAGGCGTACCCAAATGAAACTTAGGCGCAGGTACTTTCGCATTTTTTTCTTCGTCCTCTGCTTTTTGACCTGTTTCTGTGAGGTAATATTCGTGGATTTGGACAATGCAAGTATTGCAAATATGGGCTTTTTGACCTGAAATAAGCATTTCTACTTTGCTGGAAGCTAAGCCACAGAAAGAGCAACTTGGGTTTTGTTGGTGAGCCATTTTTATATCGAATGTTTCGTATCTTTTAAAGATACAAAATTAGGCTTTTTTTGTAAAAAAACAAAAGGCTTTACATTTCCTTTTTCAAAAATTCAAGCCATAATAGGAAGACAAAACCCGCAAGGTCTTTAAGACTTTGCGGGTTTGTTTGAAAAAATATTTTATTTGATAAAAAACGAAAAAGGTTCTGCCGTTTTTTCATTACCCAACTGGTCTGTAACCCGAACTTTTATGCTTTTTATCCCTTTTTCACGCATCAGTAGCGGCGTGGTGTAAAGTGCTTCTGGGTTTTCGTCAATAGTATAATAAATTTTTTGGATTCCTACTTTGTCGTCCGTTGCCGCCAAAAACAGATACGTTCCCATAGCATACACAGGCGTTTCACTTGCCAAATCGTCTGCTTTGATTACCCCAATCGGTTTCATACTGAATGAAACTTGAATATCAGGACCTTGGTTATCGACCACTACCGTAAAATCTTTAGCCACTCGGTTATTTACATTGTCAAGGGCATAATATTCGACCGTATGTACGCCTTCATCAACCAAGTCAAAGGGTTCGGTATAAGGATTCGAGCGCGTTCCGTCTATTTTGTAGCCCGTTTTTTTAATGCCCGAATCGTTGTCTTTGGCTATAATATTGATTTTGGTTTTGCCTGTAACATAAATGGTGTCGTTCATACTGACTTGCGCCCCTACAAAAGTGTGGCTAATATCTGGAAGCGTAAGATCGAGATAAATATTCTGGTAACTTTCGCTACTGGAGGCTTCGCCTTTGTTTTTTACTCTATCAATCGCAAAATATTTGATCGTGTGTGTGCCTTCGCTTTTGATCAAAGGGAAAGGTTCGGTATAAAGGCGTTCGACCCCACCATCAACTACATAATAAACCTTCAAAACGCCAGATTTTTCGTCTGCGGCGGTCAGGCGCATGGTCGTTCGGCTTGAGATGAATACTCTACCTCTGTTTTGGAACTGATCGCCTACGACTTCGGGAACGATTGTGGGCGAGGTTTTGTCGAGATAAAAAGTAAAAGTCTTTTCAACTTCCTGATTCTGAACCTTATCTATGGTATAATAAGCAAAAACATATTCACCTTCTTTTAAGTTTTGCAGAGAAATTGTGCCTGTGTAGTTTAGCCAGGCTTCTTCATTAAACCGATATTTGGTGATTTGTACGCCCGAAGAACGGTCGACTGCGCTTAGGTCAATAGTGGTAGTTGGGGCAAAAATATCCCCAAAACGGTCACCCAAAATTTTGTGTTCGGTTGTGGGAGCTTCCAAATCTACCGTAAATTTAATGCTTTTTGGCTTTTCAGCATTGCCGACTTTATCCACACCATAATATGCCAAAACATATTCTTTATTTTCGTTGAAAGGTAAAGCCTCCGTATAGTTTTTGTATTCGGTGCTGTCTATCGAATAATAGGTTTGGGCTACACCCGAAAGTTCATCAGCAGTTTTGATGTCAGCAATGAGATTTTTTCCAAAAAATAAATGTCCGTCTTGCACAGATTTTGGTGCATTTTTGAGTTCGACCAGCGAAATAGGCATGATACCGTCTGCCCAAACTTCAAAAGCTACTTCGCGCCCTTCTCTTGCGTCTTGGTGTTTGATGTAATGTACGCCATGTCCTTCCCAATACATCGGGTCGGAAAAACTTTCCATTTGTTTTTGTTTGGCGGCTTTTAGGCGCGTGCTTTCACTGCCGTCTGGCGTAGCGGCAAGCGTCAAATACACAGGCAAGCCCATCTGCCAAAAAACCCGCCCTTCGGCATCTACGTATATTTTTTTCTTATGAATCTGATCAGAATTAACACTTGTGCGCGTGATTTGAGGACTTGCCTCGTCTGACATTCTTTCTACTTTTCGTTCCAAACTATCAGCCATGGCTCGAAGTTCTTGAATGTGTTGGCGTAAAAGTTCTTTGGTGCTTTGCTGGGCATAGGAAACCGAAAATAATCCTAAAAATAGCCCTAACAAAACGGAAAATTTGGTTTTCATTGTTTTGGTAAAAATAAGAAATAGATTCATTGATATATTTCTTAAATATAGCAAATAATTTGCCCTTTTTACAATTTTGTTAAATTGTATAATTTAGACTTTGTAGAATCCTATATTTATTACTATTCGGATCATAAAATTTTGCCCAAAAGCCACAGTTTTAAAGCAAGGGGGCAAGCCCCCTTGTCAAAATACATACGAAATGATTGCCCGAAAGGGAATAACACAAAGATTAGCTAATTCAAACCTGTAGCCCGATGAGTGTAATATCATCACGCAACTCTTCCAAACCTCGATGTTCGATAAGGGCTTGTTTGTAAGTGTTTTTTTGTTCTTCCATACTCCGCTGATAGCTTGCCTCAATCATTTGGCGGAACGGCACACTGCCAAAACGCCTGCGGTAGATATTGGGCTGATCGGCAAAACCATCAGAATACAAATATATCTTGTCACCAGTGCGCAGAACAAGGGTTTGGTTATGGAAATCGTTACTCTGGGAAAGTGCTGCCCCACCTATCATGGCGCGGTCGCCTTTGAGTTCCAAAACGCTATTGTTTTGTATAACGATGGCACTGCGTTTGGCGGCGGAAAAGGTAAATTGGATTTCCGAGTCTTGCTGTAAAAACCGACAGATCGAGATATCCATACCGTCCAAGGCGTGTCCGTCTTGGCGGAACAGAATCTGGTGAATATGCCTATCGAGTTCGAGCAAGATATGGGCAGGATCGCCTATCTGCTCACGCCGAACCACTTCTTCTAAAATCTGGTTGCCGATCATACTCATAAATCCGCCTGGTACGCCATGCCCTGTACAGTCCGCTAAGGCAAAAATCGCCGAACCATCTTCGAGCTGTGCTAACCAATAAAAATCACCTGAAACAATGTCTTTGGGTTGATAAATCACGAAATAATCCGCAAAAGTGCTTCGCATGAGTTCGCGCTTGGGCAAAATGCTTTTTTGGATTGTCTTGGCGTATTGGATACTTTGCGTGATGTTGCGGTTTTTGGAGCTAATGTCTTCGTAGGCTTGGGCATTGGCTACGGCTATCGAGCAGTATGCCGCCAGATTTTCCAAAATACTAAAATCTGTTTCCGTATAAGCGTTTTGCTCGAAACTCTGTACCGTGATTACGCCCAAGACCTGATCTTCCAAAACCAAAGGTACGTACATCAAAGACTGCGGCACTTCACCCATTTCGGCAGTAATTTCTCGAATGTCTTTATCTACATACTGCCGCAAATCCACGTTCAAATTATTGATAAAAATAGGCTTGTTGTTCAGAAAAGACCAAACTGCCAAATAATTGCTATCTTCTATCGAATGAAAATGGTGTGGGAGTTCCTCGCCTCTTTCCATAAAGCCATCAAAAATCAGCCTTTTGGTGCGATCATGGTAGATTCCAAGCCCAAAACCGTCAGCGTCCATGAGTTGATTGACGTTCGAATATACCATGCCGATCACGCGCTTGAGGTCGAGAGTTTGGGTGATTTTCTGCCCAATGATGGTTAGGACTTTGATGTTGTCGTAGGCTTTCTCTACTTGTTTGCTCTGGCGTTCGATGGTTTCGTTCGCCCCGATCAGCGCTTCGTTCGTACTGCTTAGTTCTTCGTTTAGCGTATTGATCTCCTGTAGGGTTTCGCCCAACTCTTCGTTTTTTTCGGCTACTTCTTCGTTCGTGTTTTTCAGTGCCTCATTGGTTACATTCAGCTCCTCAACCACTTGGTTTAGCTCTTCGTTTGCTTCTCTTAGCTCGAGGGTGCGCTCTTCGACCTTTTTTTCCAAAATGATGTTCTGTTCTCTTACGATCCGTTCGTTTTCCTGCACCGTAAGCAGTAGTTGGGCTTGGGCAGTTTCTTTATCTTTTTTCAAGATACTGATCCTATCTGCCAAAGCAAAGGACAAAAGCACCACCTCTGATGCCGAACCAAACAAAATGGCATTATCGGTGAAAACATTCGTAGGAATAGCGGCATTGAGGCTCAAGATATAAATGACGATCCCAACCAAATAGGTAAGCCATGCCACAAAGTAAAAACGAGCTACTTTGACTTTTCGAATTAATAAAACAATACTGGTAATTAACAGATAAAGAGCTATTAATAATGTAAAGGGTTGCGATAAAATGGCACTAACAGGATAATTTCCGAATAAATTTATAATAGAACTTAGCGTAAATACGAATAAAAAAACAAAAGAAAATTTATGTAAAACAGGGACTTTTTTAGCCGTATCTAAAAAATTGGTAGCAAAAAGAATCATAAAAGAAACAGCAATATTCGATATGGCTGGAATGTAAAAATTAAATTGTGGATTATTTGCCCACAGGAGTTCGAAAGCATAACCTTTAAAATTGGCATATAAAAGGGCTAAAAAAACCGTATAACCTACATAATACAAATATACTTTGTCCCGAACCCCAAAAAAGATAAACAAATTATACAAACTCATAACAATCATAAAGCCAAAATAAATACCCATGAAAGTATCAGTCTTATGCTGTTTTTCGAGTAGGGTTTTTGTAGTGCCTATCTTGAGTGGAATTTGCAAAGGAAAATAACTTTGGATTCGAAAATAATAGGTGCGTACCTTTGTGCTATCTTGGGCTTGCGCAAGCGGAAAAACAAAGAGATTGGTGCGAAAAGGGCGCGTACTGTGCGGAAAAGACGCCCCTGTTTTGAGTTCTTTAGCTCCTTGCAGGCTAAGGGCATAC
>JAAFHK010000276.1 GCA_013297565.1 Cytophagales bacterium | reverse complement strand
CAAACGAAGGAGGAGCAGGAAAAAGGGGCTAATTATTTTGAAAAAGTCTTTCTGACGCACCCAAACGGCAATACCCGCAT
Organism: Cytophagales bacterium; assembly: GCA_013297565.1. Classification (GTDB taxonomy): domain Bacteria; phylum Bacteroidota; class Bacteroidia; order Cytophagales; family Thermoflexibacteraceae; genus JAAFHK01. The sequence continues at coordinate 5,722 of JAAFHK010000276.1, read as the reverse complement.
AGAGGCGTATCGGAATTTGGCAACTTTGAAAATAGACAAACTCAAAGACCGTTTGAAAAAACTCAAAGCCCAAGAAAAAGACGTAAAAGTTTTGGGAACGCTTGAGTTGTTTGGTTCGTAAAAGGGTTTAAAATAACATTATCCGACATTTTAAAGGTGTCGGATAATTTCGTTTTGGTACTTACTATTTCGTAGCTATAAAAATCTCCACCTCCGCATTTTCAGGATTTTGGGCTTTTTCGCCATACATCTCGAAATCAGTTGTAAAACTTCTGTCCAAATCCGATTCCCATATTTTTAACCATTCTTTAAAAACCATGCCTTCCAAAATGCTCCCTTTTGCTACAATTTTGGTATAATTTCCACCATCAAATGTTTTTCCAAGCATTCCATCGGGAATAGTGTCTAAATTAGCCACTCGACAGCCCAAAATAGTTGTGTAGGGTTTGGTATGATCTTTTTCGTATTCGGTGTAAAGACAATACAAGGCATGATCAATTTTGTGGGGAATTTTTTCTGCCAAACCTTCACCCATAAACTTGCCCCAAAGCGCAGGAATATCTTGGCTCGATTGCCCATTTTCATTCGTTGTTCTGACCGAAATACCGATAAGGCTAAATTTTTCTACTTTTTGATGACTCATACATTTGATGTGTTTAAAATGTTTGCGAATGTATTATTTTTTTATTTATAAATGTATTTTTCAATAAAAAAGTTTGCAAATATACTAAAACTAAATTGATTTTGGTCGTAAAACGAAGTTCTTGTTCGTTTCTGTGGCGAACAGGAATGTTCGCCTTACAAAAGCAATTTTGATTGAGTATAAATGCGTAACGCCCTACTCAAACTTGGGCTGAAGGCGGGATTAATCTTTTTATTTTTGAAAGAATTATGAGTAAAAAATAAAAAGAACGCAGAAAAATAATAGTTTTGCAACCTAAAAAAAACTAAAACTACTCATCATGTCCAATCATAACGTTCATAAACTTTCTGCCGCAGGTGTATTGGTTACACTGGGCATCATTTTTGGGGATATTGGTACTTCGCCTTTGTATGTTCTCAAGGCAATCGTTGGTGAGAAATCGATCACTGAACCCCTCATTTTAGGAGCTTTGTCGTGTATTTTTTGGACATTGACTCTCCAAACCACTGTAAAATATGTGATTTTAACCCTACAAGCCGATAATAATGGCGAAGGTGGTGTTTTTTCCTTGTACGCTTTGGTGCGAAAAAAGAAAAATTGGTTGGTTATTCCCGCTATTATTGGTGGTAGCGCTTTGCTGGCTGATGGTATGATTACGCCGCCTATTTCGGTGGCTTCGGCTATTGAGGGTTTGCGAATTATCAAACCTGATATTCCTACCGTCCCCATTGTGATTGCCATTATTTTGGTTTTGTTTTTCTTCCAACGTTTTGGTACAGCCATGGTGGGTAAGGCTTTTGGACCTATTATGCTTACATGGTTTTTGATGCTGGCGAGTTTGGGTTTTGTGTCTATTTTTGACAATCCGCACGTACTTTTGGCAATTAGTCCTCACTACGCTTATAATCTTTTGGTTAATTTTGAAGGTGGTTTTTGGCTCTTAGGTGCGGTTTTTTTATGCACAACGGGTGCTGAAGCCCTGTATTCGGATCTGGGACACTGCGGCAGACCTAATATTCGAATTGCTTGGAGTTTTGTCAAATTAACCTTGCTGATCAATTATTTTGGGCAAGGAGCTTGGCTTTTGAACCACTTGGGGTCTAAAATTACTCAAAATCCATTTTATTCCATTATGCCCGAATGGTTTATTCCAATTGGGATTGCTATCTCGACTATGGCGGCAATCATTGCCAGCCAAGCTCTTATTTCGGGTTCTTTTACGCTGATCAGCGAAGCAATTCACTTGGATTTGTGGCCTAAGGTCAAACTTTCTTACCCCTCGAATTTGCGTGGGCAGTTGTACGTTTCGAGCATGAACCTTATCTTGGTCATTGGTTGCGTGGTAGTAGTTTTGTATTTCCAAGAATCGGCAAATATGGAAGCCGCCTACGGGCTGGCAATTACGCTAACCATGATGATGACCAGTATTTTATTATTGTTTTATCTTAGAAGCGTTCGAAAAGCCAAATTTGGTTTAGTTTTTCTTTTTGCGGTGGTTTATGCCGCTATAGAGATGTCGTTTATGATTGCCAATCTCGAAAAATTCCCACATGGCGGTTGGTTTTCTCTTGTCGTAGCAGGTTTGCTGTGCTTGGTGATGTTGGCTTGGTACAAATCCAAGCAGATTCAACAAAGTCTTAAAGAATTTGTCCGTTTTACGCCTTACATTGACGAACTCAAAACCCTTAGCCGCGATAGCGGTGTGCCTCTGTACGCTACGCACTTGGTTTATATGACCAGTTCGGAAAAAAAGCGTTTTATTGAGGAAAAAATTATCCATTCAATTTTTGGAAGCAAACCCAAACGGGCAGATATTTATTGGTTTCTCCACGTAGATATTACAGACGAACCTTATACGATGGAATATGAGGTCGATATCATAGAGGCTAATGATATTATTTGGGTAAATTTTAGGATTGGTTTCAGAGTAGAACTCCGAGTGGATCACTATTTCAAGCAAGTATTAGACGATTTGCTCAAAGAAGATGAAATAGAATTGGGTGATGCGGGTTATTATCAACAGTTGGTTGGGGAGCGCGTTTTAGGAGATTTTAATTTTATTATTTTGGAAAGTTTCCTCTCAAATGCCAGTGCATTGCCTTGGTTGGACGATTTGCTCATGCAACTTTATTTTGCGATCAAGGACATTAGCTCAAATGCCGAAGATTGGTTTGGTTTAGACCCAAGTTCGGTCATTACCGAAAAAGCCCCGATTGTTATTTCACCGGGTAAAGAAGTTCCTTTACAGCGGATTATTGGTGCAGAATAAAACTCTTAAAACTCAAACAGCCTACGAATCTAAAAAAACGTAGGCTGTTTATTACTTTTGTTCGAACATCTTGATGGTATAATCCAATAAATCCGTCCCAGCGGGTTTGCCGTGTCCCGGAACGACCGTTTTTGTTTGCGGATATTTTTCTTTAATTTTCCGTACCGTTTCCGACCATGCCTGCACATTGGCATCTCCCAAATACCCCTTACTTGCCCCTAATTCTTTGATCAAACAACCCCCAAACATGGCGTTTTCGGCTGGAAAATAACCAATAATATTGTCTTTGGTGTGTCCTTCGCCCATAAATTCCAAGATCACGTTTTCCCTGCCAATCTTGAGTTCGAGCCTGCCCTCAAAACCATTTTTTGGAACACTCGATTGAGCAGTTTGAGCCAGTGTTATGGTCAGTTTATTGGCAAAAGAAGGAATTTTTTTGGCATGAAAAGCCCCTAATCCTCCTAAGCAATCAGCATGGAAATGAGTCGGGACAATGGCTTTTATTTTGCAATTTAGCTTGTTTTCGACCCATTCGATGAGTTCGACAGAAGCCGCACTATCCGTAGGAGTATCAAAAATGATAGCCTCATTCTGGTCAAAAACAATCATTCCATTGCAGGGGACGCGCCCAAAACTTTCGGTATTGAGAAAAGAAATATGTTGAAAGACTTGTTTTCCTATTTTTTCGATAACAAGTCTTTCAGAAGTATAATTTGAGAGCATTTTATTTGTCTGGGTCGAACTACAGCCCAAAAAGAAAGAAAAAATAAGAATAAGAGGTGCGAATTTGATCATAAAAAAGATTATTAAAGTTTATGAACGAGTCTGTAGCATAGACTTTTTCTGTGCTAATATTTGATTTTTAATATTTTAGAAACACCCTAAAGGGCGTTACGCAAATTGCTCATAAACTCTATTGTTTAATAAAAATCCTATAAAGTCTTAAAGACCTTATAGGATTGGAAAATTGAATTTGTATAAAATCTAACTACTTCCTGAACGTGAATAGCTCGAACCCGAACTCGATGAGGATTTGGACGAACTCGAAGAACTGCTCGAACCGCTACTACGGTTAAAAAAACCTGATTGCGAAGAAGCGGGTCTTGAAACCGTTACTCTCGAACTTTTGAGATTGGTATGAGCCGTTTGCGTTTTGGCGTGGGTTTCAGGATTGCTATAATAGCGTGAAGTGCCACTACTTGTGCTACCTGTCCGAACGTTACGGCTTGCAGTGCCACTGCTCTGCCGTCTGTCGGCATCTTCCAGATAACGAGTCCGATAACTATTGACCGTGCTACCCATCATATAGCCCATGCCACCCACCATGAGCATAGTTCCCAAACTATTATCGAAATGAGAAGATGAATTGTACGAACTTTGATAAGACGAGGGGTGATGATCGCCGTAAGTATGATCGCTTGGATAAGACGTATTATTAGAACCGCTACTGTAATTCGTGCTTCGGGTGGTTTGATACGCCTTAGAAGCCGCACCGTTTTGTTTTTGGGTCGTATCTACTGCTTTTTTGGTAGAGTCCATGCCTTGCGTACTTGCCAAAGCCCGCAAAGAATCGGCTTGGTGTTGCTTTTCGACTATAGCGCGGGCTTGTTCGATGGTCAGCGTATCCGTTTTTCCACTCAAATAAGTGATAACGGCAGACGATTTGCCTTCCTCCTCGACTACTTTTTCATCAGTAATTCGGAAAACGCGCGGCGAAACTTCTGTAATATGGGTTTGGACACTTTTCGTAAATACCTCTTCATTAACCAATTCCGTTGTTTCCTCGCCTGTTCCTTCCTCGCTACTATCACAACTTTGCAACAAGGCACTTCCACCCAAAAGCACCAGCGTCAGCGCACTGCCAATACTAATATCTTTGACTTTGCGGATAATTGCCCCTTTTCGTTTTTTGACCATAAATGTAATTTTTAGGTAAGAAAATACTAATAAACTTATAAGTTAAAAATACGATAAAAAATTCCAAAAGTTCGTTTTTAGGATAAATTTTATTGGTTTAATTGCTCTTTTCCGTATTTTTCTTTCAAATGTTTGAGGTATTTGGGAAAGTTGCTCCCAAAATCTCGTTCGAATTCCGTTCTGAACACATCTTGCTGTTCGTTGTAGCGTTTGTAATCCATAAAAAAAGTATTGTTTGGTAGTTTTTTACTAAACACTTTTTTGTAATTTGGATTGTAAAAAGAAAGCGTATCTAATTGATTAACAATGTGTTGTATTTTTTCTGTTTTCTGTTTTTCTTTTTCTTCCCAAGAAATTTTTTCCGAAAAACCTTTATACAAACTATCCAAACTTTGCGAACCGCGCAGGACAAAGCGTGTGAATTTTTCCGAATCGCTTTTCGCATTTGTGCTTCTTGAGTCTATGTATTTTTTCAGCATTTCAGAATCTTTTCCGTATTTGCGTTCCAAATAAATTTCCGCCCCAGCATCGCCGACAAAACTTGCCAAATTTTCATTAAAAGTAACATCATTTTTTACGTACAAAGTGCTGTGTGTGAGTTCGTGAATAATCAAATTTGCCAAACTACCTTCTGAATAATACAACATATTGGACAGAATCGGGTCGCGAAACCAACCCAAAGTCGACCATGCATTGACCTCGCGAATATCCACATCAAAACCTTCTTTTTTCCAAATTTCCGCTTCCTGAACCGCTTTTAGCGAATCAAAAAAACCTTTGTACGAAAAACTCCCCGCAATCGGGAAATCCCACATTTTGGCTTCCAATTTGAAAGGCGGACAAGCCGTTACTACCCACAAAATTGGTTTTCCTTTTTGATCAAAAACGGTCGT
>JAAFHK010000275.1 GCA_013297565.1 Cytophagales bacterium | reverse complement strand
GCTTGTTCGGTCATGTTCCGAGTGGTCGAGCTGACCGTGTAATTAAAATAATTTACCACTTCCTGATCTTGTTTTTTCATCAAGTCAAGCATTTCCTTCACATTCGCCCTAAAAAGTAGACTATCCTGTGCCAAAGAATTGGCAGGAATGGACGCTAAAACCAGTAAAATCAAAAAGATTCGAACAAACATAAGGTAAGTAATTATAGATACACAAATCTTTTCTATCATTTTTAGTTCGTAAATCCCTAAATCTTCATATTAAGGCAAAATTTGACTCGATTTACACCCGCACCCCCAGCACCAAAATATCGTCCCGCTGTTCTTCATCACCCATAAACTGTAATATTTCGGCTTGGAGCAAGTGTTTCTGGGTTTCGAGTGCCAAACTATGAATTTCATTGATCATTTTGAGAAGTTGATGTTCGCCAAATTTTCGTCTTTCTTCGTTGTTCTGGTCGGCATAACCGTCCGTGCAAAGGTACAAAAGGCTGTTTTTGGGCAAATCCAAATATTCATTCACAAATTCTTTTTTGTTCGATTCCAAACCTCCAATCATTTTTCGCGAACCTGCTATTTTACGAACTTCATTTTCGCCTGCTACTAAACAATAAAGCGGGCGTTTTGCTCCCGCAAAAGTTATTTTTAAACCATCAAGGCTTATATTTTCTTCCAAAAGCACTACAATCACGTCCATTCCGTCCGTATTGCCTGTTTCTTGTTGCTGAAGAACCACTTGGATTTCGAAATGCAATTTTTTTAAAATTATTTTCGGATCGTGAATGCTCGACATATTGATAATCCTGTCAAGCAGTGCCGAACCAATCAAAGTCATAAAAGCCCCTGAAACACCGTGTCCCGTACAGTCCGCCACAATGAGGATTTTTTTATTTTCAATTTGATTTACCCAATAAAAATCACCTGAAACGGTATCTTTTGGCATAAACAGTACAAAATGTTCCGCAAAAATGCTCTCCATTTTTTGGGAAGTGGGCAAAATGGCGTGTTGGATCAGTTTGGCGGATTCTATGCTTTGATTGATTTTGTATTTTTGCTCCTCTAATTGTTGATTTTTTATTTCCAAAATTTCTTTTTGAAAGACCGTTTCGGTTTGTGTGTTGGCAAGTTCGAGATTGGCAGCGCGGATTTCCTCATAAGCTATTTGTAAGTCAAAAGTTTTGGCATTTACTTTTTGTTCCAACAACTCATTTTGCTCTCGCAAAATCCGTTCATTTTCTTTGATTTTTTCCAATAAAGCTATTTCAGAAATCTGTTTTTCCTTGCGCATGGTGTTGATTCGGTTTGCCAAAGCCAAAGAAAACATCAAAATTTCCCAACCTGCCCCAAAAAAAGTAGCATTTCGGCTCATGTAATTATAAGGCAAAATGCCTTGTGTCGCAAAAATAGTAACCACCACACCTACCATAAAACCACTCCAAGCCAAAAAATGATAAAAAGCATTTTGGTTTTTATAACGAAGCCAAAGATAGGCGGAACTTGAGAAAAGAAAAAGATAAAAAACAATAACCACAATTTGGTAAGAAGTCCCCAAAAAAAACGAAGAAACCAAACCCGTAAAGTTCAAAAAGGGAATAAGTGCAGTTCGAATAGCTATAATCACAAACAAAGCGTAATAAATAAAAGTGTGTTTTTTATTGATCCCCAAAAATTTGATGAAGAAAATACCAACAAATAAAAAAAATGGGAAAGACCAAGAATATACATAGTCAAACCAAAAACTTCGCAAATCCTCCCCAAACCAATCGGCAATAAAAGGATAGTTATTGAGAAAGGGTAAAAAAAAGAAAAGCATAAACAAATAGCCCAAATACAAAGAATAAATGCGGTCTTGAGTGGCAAAGTACAAAAATAGGTTGTACCCAAACATGATCAGCACCAAACCCAAAAAACCGCCTACGATGTAATCGTGCAAGGTTTTATTTTGACTAAGCGTTTCTAAAGTACCCACATAAAGCGGAATTGGTGCGGGATTTTCGAGGTAAATGCGCAGATAAACGGCTTGGTTTGGTAGCGAATCTGGAAGGGGAAGCCAAAAAACATTGCTGGAAAAAGCCCTACTTTTGGCGGGGCGAAAAGCGCCAGTTTGGGTATGAATTTGGTATTTGCCTTCGGTTTGGGTATAATAATCAATATAAAGCAGAAAAGAAGTACCCAAATCAAGCCAAAGCGGTGTTTCAGTACGGTTTTCGATGGTCAATTTGAGCCAATAATAGTAATAATCCGACCTTTTAGGTTTGAATATATCCTGTGTATTTTGCTCGAATCGGGCTTGGTTTTCAGGCTTCAAAACATCTTGGATTGTCATTTTTCCGCTTCGGTCTTCCAAAAAATAAATTTGTTTGCCCACCAAAAGTAGATCGTTTTTGTCCGCCACAACAATCGTTTGAGTGTTTTGGGCAAAAACCGACATACTGATCAGCATAAGGCAAATAGAAATTGTATTTTTCATAGACAAAACTGTAGTCTATTGGCTAAAAAAGGTTCTTAAAACTTTCCCTTGTAGTTTCATTCCCACAAAAGGCGTATTGCGAGATTTGGAAAAAATGTCGTTTTCACTAAAAATCCACTCCTGCAAAGGGTCGAACAATGTAAAATTTAGCCTTTCGCCTTCGGCAATTTTTGGAATGGGTAAATTTAGTATTTTTCGTGGATTGATCGCCAATTTTTCAACAATTTGTGTAAGAGAAAAGTTTGCCTTCCCAAAACTTTGCAAACTTGGAAAAGCCGTTTCCAAACCAATCATGCCAAATTCCGCCAAATCGTATTCCAAACGCTTGCTTTCGGTATCTTGCGGAATATGCCCCGATACCACAGCATCTATAGTTCCATCTGCCAAGCCTTCGAGAAGGGCTTTTCGGTCGTTTTTGGTTCTTAGCGGCGGATTTACTTTCAAATTCGTATCAAAATCTTTCAAATCGGCATCGGTAAAAGCCAAATGATACGCCGCTACATCAGCCGTGATATTTTTGCCTTCGGCTTTCGCCTGACGGATCAGCTCTACGGCTTCGGCAGACGAAATACAGCTAAAATGGATAGTTCCGCCCGCATATTCCAGCAGTTCCAAAGCGGTTCGAATGGCTATTTTTTCGGCAATTGTAGGGATTCCTTTCAAACCCAGATAGGTGCTTTCTATGCCTTCATGCATCTGTCCATTTTGGGAAAGTTTCGAGTCCATTGCCCACAAAATGAGTTTTTGGGACAGCGGCTGTAGGTATTCTAAAGTATTGATAATGAGTTTGTTATTATTGATCGGATTGATTCCGTCCGAAAAAGCTACAGCTCCCGCTTCGTGCAGATCGATCATTTCGGTCATTTCTTTTCCTTCGCAATTCAGCGAAACCGCCGCTATGGGGTAAAAACGAACAGGCAAATTTTTGGAAATATTTTTAACGTACTGCAAAGATTCTTTGGTCTGCAAAACGGGATTCGTATTGGGCAAAATAGCCAATTCGGTAAAACCACCCGCTTGGGCGGCGCGACTCGCCGTTTCGAAATCCTCTTTGTGTTCTTGTCCTGCGGGTATATAACACCGCATATCAAACCAACCTGCTGATAATGAATACCTTGCACAATCGATCATTTCGTCTGCTTCGGGTTTCAGATCAGTGATTTGGCTGATTTTATCATTGTCAAAAAGAATATTTTTGCGTTGCAAATGAAAGGCAGAAGAAGGATCGATAAGTTGTACGGACTGCAATAAAGTTCTCATGGAAAAGAGTTTGTAAGGTTTCGGTTGGGCAAAATTAGCAAAAAAAAGAAATTCAATGAAAATTTTTTCCGTAGCATAAATGCCACGTAATTTATGGAATAGAGATTTTGTTTTATTTCAATTTTTCCTGATATTGATGAGTATTTCGTATCTTTGTGAAAAAATCCTATGCCTGTTATTTACCGTTTGTTTGGGATTGTGATCAAAATGTATTATGATGATCATGTTCCGCCACATTTTCATGCCGAAGAAGCCGAGAAGGTAGGCGTTTTTACGATAAACAATTTACAAATGATAGAAGGTAATCTTTCGACCAAAAGCCAAAAAATAGTAATAGATTGGGCAAAAAAGCACCAAAATGCCCTACAAATTATGTGGGATACACAACAAATTAACAAATTATGAAACCGCCAAGAATTCGATATGCTGAAGCAATGCCTGAATACCAACTGCTCTTATTGTTTGAGAATGGAACTTTAGGTTTGTACAATCTGCTCCCAAAACTCAATAACCCTATTTATGCGCCACTAAAAGATGAGGTTTTGTTTAAGGCTTTAAAAATAGACGGTGGAGGATACGGCATTAGTTGGAATGAGGACATAGACCTTAGCGAAAAGGAATGTTGGGAAAACAGTAAAAAAATTGGCGAAATAAGTCGCTTGATTGCCCAAGCCGCTTAAGTTTTTCTTTATTTTATTCCAATTTTTATAAAAAAAATACGATTTTTTGAGATGTTACGGCTCGAAAAATCGTATTTTTTTATTCCTGTAGCTTTCAGGCTACAGATTTACCTAATCCACATTATCGTGCAGAAACCTATTCCCGCCCGAAAGTTCGTTGTCCTCGTTGAGTTTGAGGCGTGAAACTTGCGAACTTGAAGAATGAGGTACTTCATTCAGAGGTACATTTTTTCGCAAATAAGCGGGAACTTCCTTTTTTTCTTGCAATTCTTCGTTGCTCATCTCGTACATAGACCGCAAACTATTTAGTTTTTCCTTCCGCAAACGGTATTGTTCCTCGAGTTTGCGTTGGGCTTCAGGAGCATTAAAATTATAGTCTTCTTCGAGTTTGAAAATGACTTTTTCGACTTGTTTGACAGGTTCAGGTTTTGCCTTCGGTTCAGGTTTTCTTTCTTCTGGCTCCTCCTCAAAAAAATCTATCGAATCGTCATAATCCATTTGGACAGTTTTAATACTTTTTTTATTACTTACCAGATCAAAGACTTTTTTTTGGGTAGCGGGTGGGGCTTCGTTCAGGAAGTCCTCATCGTTGTGCGGAAAACCTGTAGCAATGACCGTAACCGCAATACTCTGTCCAAGAGCAGGATCACAAGCCTGCCCAAAAATCAATTCGGCATCTTCGCCCGCCTGATCCTGTACGTAAGCCGTAATTTCTTCGAGTTCCTCGAACTGGAAATTGTCTTCATCACCAACCACAATGCTCAAAAGCACGTATTTTGCTCCTGTAATATTCGTATTGTTCAGGAGTGGCGAGGTCAAAGCGCCTTCGACCGCGCGTTTGGCGCGTCCATCGCCTTCAGCAGTTGCCGAACCCATGACTGCCACACCCGAATTGCTCATCACTGTTTTTACGTCCTCGAAATCCACATTGATATTGCCCGATACCGTAATAATTTCGGCAATCGACCGCGCCGCTTTCGCCAGCACATTATCGGCTTGCGAAAAAGCATCTTTCATGCTCGAATTTCCATACACTTCTTTAATCTTGTTATTGAGAATAATCAACACCGTATCACAATTCTCTCTCAATTCTTGAATACCTTTTTCAGCACGTTTGCGTTTGGGCGTTCCCTCAAAAAAGAACGGAACTGTAACAATCCCAACGGTCAAAATACCCATTTCTTTTGCAATTTCGGCAATTACAGGAGCCGCCCCTGTGCCTGTGCCTCCGCCCATGCCTGCGGTAATAAAAACCATTTTAGTACCTGCCAAAATATTTTTTACGTCTTCTTTGCTTTCCAAAGCCGCATTTCGTCCTTTTTCAGGGTTCGCACCCGCCCCCAAACCTTTCGTAAGGTTCAAGCCAATTTGGATACGGTTTGGCACAGGGCTTTTTTCGAGCGCCTGAATATCCGTATTGCAGACGAAAAAATCAACGCCTTTTATGCCCTGTCCGTACATATAATTGACGGCGTTACTACCA
>JAAFHK010000274.1:3743-5903 GCA_013297565.1 Cytophagales bacterium | reverse complement strand
GGTGATATTGCCGAAACGCCCTATTTTCATTTCCAAGAATACAAACGCAGCCGAAAAAGCCCACCCGAACCGATGGCACAACTTATCGAGGCGTTCCTAATTGCCCAAGAAAACAATAAAAATGGAAAACCGCTTTATGGTTTAAATTATCGTAGTACGTGATTGGCGTTTTGTGGTGATGGAAGGTACGAAAATACGCCATAAGTTATACTTTTGATTCGACCAAAAAGGAAGATTTGTTACAAATAATTGCCATTTTGCGCAAATTTAAGATGATTTTGGAAACTACGTTTTTAGACTAATATGATTTGAAAGAAGTTGAGTCCCCTGATCGATTTCAGAAAGTATTACAGAGCAACCAAAACTGTTTGGTTGCTCTTTTTTCTACAAACCCACCATAACAAGCACTTAGAAGAACTTTTGGCGGCGTATAAACCAAAATAAAAAAGCAAATTATCCAATCGGCGAGGAGTATAAGTACTAAATGAAAATTAACAAGGTTTATTTTTAACAGCCACCCCACCCAAACGCCCCTATTGGGCGGGCTTTTCGCCAATTTTCCTTTCCCAGTAGGGGAAGGTAGGGGTGGCTTTCGAAATAAAAATACCCTCGTTTAATTAAGTAGAGGTACTTAGGAGAAAATAGGTAGTTTTTTTAAACATGGATTTGCGTATGTTTCAAAAAATCTTACAAAAAGAAAGGCAAAAGAGTTAGAAAAAATAAATACATTTGATCTTACGAACCGATCCATGACAATATGAAAACCCAAAACCTTGTTTCCTGCCTATTTTTACTTCTTTTATTGAATTTTTGTACCGTTTCTTCGCCCTTTTCGACTCGAATGGGCTTGATCGATCAAAACTTGCAAACGGCATGGAATAATTTGGAAAAGAAAGATTTGGAAAAAATAAATCAAATTCGAAAATTATTGAATTTATTTAAAAATATGCCTGAAATAAAACCCCAACAAAGTGACACGCTTAGTCTTTTATTGGAAGATTTGGAAAAAAAACGCCTTAATAAAGCTAACATGGCGGTTTCTGAAAATATTGATACTTACGATTTGGCTACGGAAAAATTATTAAAAAATATAAAATCGGTTTTGGAAACTCTCCCTCAAGAAAAGCGCAATGCCGAAATTGACTCGGTTTGGTCGCAAATCCAAGAAACAGAGGAAGGGGATATTTTGCGGAGAATCCGTTATGACGATTATGCAGAAGAAATGAACCAAATCCTTCGTAATCAGCGAGATAGCCTAAAATTTGCGAAAAAAAAATATCGAAAACTCCAGCCTATTCCAAAGTTTGCCTTAGAAAACTAAAAGGCTGGAGAAAAATTTATACCTTTGTCGAAGAACTCATTTGGAACAAACATGATCGAAGTCAAAAATATTCATAAAAAATTTGGGGACAAAGACGTTTTGTGTGGCATAAATGCCAAGTTTCACAAGGGCGTAACCAACCTCATTATTGGGGCAAGCGGGACAGGAAAAAGCGTTTTGTTAAAATGTATTGTGGGTTTGACCGAACCCGATCAGGGCAATGTACTGTTTGACAATCGAGATTTTTGGCACGCCAAAAAAGCCGAAAAAAAAGATATTCGACAGGAAATAGGTATGTTGTTTCAGGGATCAGCTCTGTTCGATTCGAAAACTGTAGAGGAAAATGTGCGTTTTCCGCTTGATATGCAAACCACGATGACACTTAGCGAAAAACTCGATAGGGTAAATGATGCCCTCAAGCACGTGGGCTTGGAAGGGACAAATCAAAAAACGCCTTCCGAATTAAGCGGTGGTATGAAAAAAAGGGTGGGCATTGCAAGGGCTATAGTGCTGAATCCCAAATACTTATTCTGTGATGAACCCAATTCGGGGCTTGATCCGCTTACCTCGATCCGCATCGACCAGCTCATTCAGGAAATTACCCAAGAATACCAAACGACTACGATTGTGGTAACGCACGACATGAACTCTGTGATGGAAATTGGCGAAAATATTATTTTTATGCACAAAGGCTATTTGAAATGGGAAGGCAACAAGCACAATATTTTGGAAGCGCAAGACCCTTTTTTCAAAGAATTTATCTTTTCGAACGAACTAATGAGGCGTTTTCAAGCCGCCGAAAAATGAATTTCCTAATACAAATTAAATTTTTCGACCGC
>JAAFHK010000274.1:0-3733 GCA_013297565.1 Cytophagales bacterium | reverse complement strand
GGGTTCGAAAATAAAATGATTCAGAATAAAGAGAATGGTTACGATTAAAATAACAGGAAGGATAAATTTTTGTGTTAAAATTAAATTATTTCTCATTTTGTTTATATTAAAATAATCTAAATAAATCGTTTAAAAAAACAGCCTTTTCATTTTGTTTAGAAATAAAAGGCTGTTTTTATATCATTTTCTACGCAAACACGCTTCGCAACCTTCAGGATCGTCTAAGGCACAGGCAATTCCTGCTTGTTTTTCGGAATTCCAATTCCTCAAACAGTTCCGCATATTTGAGTTCATCAGCCATGTCTAAAAGTTCCTGTTTGCTTTTCATAAAAAAGTGGTTTTGGGGGCTTAAAAATAAAATTATTTTTCAGAAAAACAAGGCTGTTTTGTAGAAAAATGCCTATATTCCCATTTCATTTTCTAAAAACACCATGACCGAAGACGAAAAAGACTACGCCAAAACTCTACAATGGATTATTTTCATGGGCGATTTTCCCTTGACCGAAGCCATGAATTGCGTATTTCGCAAAGATTGGATCAGAGAATGTGATCACGAAAAATTATTTCGATTACCTGAAAATCAACTGACTGAAGTAGGAAAAATCGTCATGCGGCGTTTATTATTTGCCAAAGACGTTTTGGGCATCGAATTGACTTATGAAATTTTGATCCAAGTTTTCCAAAAAGTAAAAACCGAAAATCTTTTAGATGAACAACACGAAAAAATTCTTAAAGATTTTCAGATTCGAGAGGCACTCGAAAAAGAAGATTATGAAAGGGTACAGCGTTTGGCGGAAACAGTGGAAAATCAGTCGATCACTATTTAGCTAAAAGTTCTGTTTTGGTTTTTATAGAAAAGATAGGCTGTTAATTTTCTATCTATTGACCTAAAAAAAGAAATAACATTTCTTTGAGAAATGTTATTTCTAAAATTAATTTCCTACGCAAGCACGCTTTAAAATACAGGATTATCAAGCAAAATAATATTATCAGAAGGTTTTTTAGGATCATAAAATACGCTAAAACGTTGCCCAATTTGAATATCTCGATCTGTTGATGTTTTGCCAATCAAGTATTGATCTGTATCAAGGTGAAATGTATAGGTAATATCGAAACTACCACCTTCTGGTATTTCTGATTGCTTTTTTTCTGTAATTATACCAACTGTGGGTATGACTTCCTCTTTTAATCTAAGAATTTTTATACTATCTCTCATTAATAAATAAAAGAATGGGTAAACAAAAAGGCATAACACGATAAAAATAATTGCCGCTCCAATTTTTACAGGTGAGGCGTATTTGGCATCTTGCTTAGTTACTTTCCAATCTTTATTTGTTTTTATATATTCTTGACTAACAGGGCGATAATGCAATAGCATAAGGGTATTAGACAAATCCTCCTCGATAAATAAGGCTAAAAAAGTTTGTCCTCTTGTGATATTTTTTAACTTGTTAGCATATTTTTGAGTATAATAACGATTATTGGCAAGACACTTAAACTCAATTTCTGAATAGTTAGATTCTGAGCCTTCAATAATTTTATACCTAAAAACCTCTCCTACTGTATAATGCCCTTTCTGTAAATAATTCTCTGCTTTTCGAATGGGTTCGAAAATAAAATGATTCAGAATAAAGAGAATGGTTACGATTAAAATAACAGGAAGGATAAATTTTTGTGTTAAAATTAAATTATTTCTCATTTTATTTTTATTAAAATAATCTAAACAAATCGCTTTTAAAAAAACAGCCTTTCTATTCTGTTTAGAAATAAAAAGGCTGTTTTGTTTGAATAAAAAACTACGCACTACACGCCTCGCAACCTTCGGGATCGTCCAAAGCACAAGCAATGCCCGCTTGTTTTTCATGAACATCGGTCGGTTGGTCAAAACTAAAGGAACTCAAATCTTTCTTTTCGTAGAAAGTCGGTTGTGGAATTTTGTTCGATCCGTTGCCGTTACCATTCGAGCCGTTTTTGTCGTCCGCAAAATTCAATTTCGATTTATCGACCGTAAATTTGATCGCATCTGTGGCGGCTTTGGTAAAAGTGCATCGAGGTCAGTTTGGCAAAATTGGGTTCTTGCACAAACAAGTTCAAACTTTGGCTTTGGCAAATAAATGCCCCGCGATCTGCCGCCATGTCGAGCAAAACTTTTTGGCTAATTTCCCAAGCCGTTTTGTACAAATCTTTCACTTCTTGCGGCACATTGGGCATATTTTGCACCGATCCATTTGCCTGAATCAGCATATTTTTCATGGTGTCGTTCCAAAGTCCGAGTCGGCTTAGGTCTTTCAAGAGATGTTTATTGACAATGATAAATTCGCCTGAAAGCACCCTTCGGGTATAAATATTCGAGGTGTAAGGTTCGAAACATTCGTTATTTCCCAAAATTTGGGAAGTCGAGGCAGTCGGCATGGGGGCAAGCATCAATGAATTTCGAACGCCATGTTCTTTGACTTCTTTTCGCAATTTTTCCCAATCCCAACGTTTCGATTCGGGTTTTACGCCCCACATATCGAACTGAAAAATGCCTTCAGAAATAGGCGAACCCGCAAAAGTTTCGTAAGTGCCATGTTTTTTAGCCAAGTCTTTCGAGGCGCTCATTGCCCCAAAATAAATGGTTTCAAAAATTTCCTTGTTCAATTTTTTGGCTTCGGGCGAATCGAAAGGCATACGCAACATAATAAACGCATCAGCCAAACCCTGCACACCAATCCCAATCGGGCGGTGTCGCATATTCGAGTTGCGGGCTTCGGGAACGGGATAATAATTGACATCGATAATTTTGTTCAGGTTTTTGGTAACTACCTGCGTAACCTCGAACAATTTTTGGTGGTCAAAAATGCCATCATGAATGTATTTGGGCAAGGCGATTGAAGCAAGGTTGCAAACCGCAATTTCATCGTGCGAAGTATATTCCATAATTTCCGTACAAAGATTGCTTGATTTGATCGTACCCAAATTCTTTTGGTTCGATTTGCGGTTAGCGTGATCCTTATACAACATATACGGAGTACCTGTTTCTATTTGGGCTTCCAAAACCTCAAACCACAAATCTTGAGCTTTTACGGTTTTGCGTGCTTTGCCCTCTTTTTCGTATTTTTCGTACAATTTTTCAAATTCTTCGCCGTAGGTTTCCGACAAATTGGGGGCTTCGTTGGGCGAAAAAAGCGACCAATTTCCATTTTCCTCGACTCGTTTCATAAACAAATCGGGAATCCAAAGGGCATAAAACAAATCCCTTGCCCGCAATTCTTCTTTTCCATGATTTTTCTTGAGTTGCAAAAACTCAAAAATATCGGCGTGCCAAGGTTCGATATAGATCGCAAAAGCCCCTTTTCTCTTTCCTCCTCCCTGATCGATATACCGCGCCGTATCGTTAAAAACCCGCAACATAGGCACAATTCCGTTCGAAGTGCCGTTTGTGCCTTTGATGTACGAACCCGTAGCCCGTATGTCATGCACACTCAAGCCGATTCCGCCTGCCGACTGCGAAATTTTGGCACATTGTTTCAACGTATCATAAATGCCATCAACGCTATCCTCTTGCATGGTGAGCAAAAAACAAGACGAAAGTTGCGGTTTTGGCGTGCCTGCATTGAAAAGCGTAGGCGTAGCGTGTGTGAACCATTTTTCGGACATCAGATTATAGGTTTCGATAGCCGCCTCGATGTCCTCTTGGTGAATCCCGATGGCCACCCGCAAGAGCATTTGTTGCGGACGTTCGACCACTTTT
>JAAFHK010000273.1 GCA_013297565.1 Cytophagales bacterium | reverse complement strand
TGTTTTGTACATCGAAAGCGCCACGTAGTACGGAACATTCGCCTCAACTGTTTGGGTTTTTATTTTCAAATATTCTACTCCACTTTTGGCGGCATCTTCATAATGTTTTACAATAAATTCCAATCGGCACAAATTGGCATACAAAGCGGCTCGGCGTTCAGGGTTGGTAAAAATTTTCAATCCCTCCATGACATTTTCTTTTTCAGGCGTAATGTCGATGAAAGCCGATTTTTCCATTTCTTTTTTGAGCAAAGCGGCAGGACGGTGTGTAGGGTCTATTTTTAGCACCCAAGCAAGCGCTTCTTGTGATTTTTCGTATTCGTGTGCTTTGTAATAGCCATCGGCTAATTGGAAATAATAAGGGGAAGTCATCTCAAGAACTCTGGGTTTGAAAGTCCCAACATCGGCTTTTCGGAGTTCGAGAGTGGCATCTTTAAATTTTTCTAACTGAAAAAGGGCGTAGCCCAATTCATAAAAAAATTTGGCAGAATTTATTCCTGCCAACATTTTTTGTGTAGCTTTTCGTAAAACTTGAACAGATTTGTCATATTGGGCAGTTTCATTAAACACACGCCCCTGCCAATACAAGCACTCTCTATGTGTAGAGTCTATCTTTAAGGCTTCTTGCGTAATACGGAGGGCTTCGGCGTACTGACGGGTCTGTACCATAATTTCGGCACAACGGGAAGCGGCTAACACTTTCTTACCTGCGTCTTTTTCATGCGTAAAAGCCGCTTGGTACAGGCGTAACGCCGCCGCCCATTTTTGTTGTTTTTCCCATATTCCTGCCAAAGCCCACTGTATTTCGCTTGTTTGAGGGTTAGTTTGCACTCCTTTTTGAAGAACAGCAATCGCCTTTGCTGTATCTTTTATAACCAAACAACACTGGGATTTGGCGATCCAAAAACTGTAATTTTTGGAATCTTTCAAAATTGCCTTGTCCCACTCTTTAAGGGCTTCCTCGTGTCTGCCTTCTTGTTGCAAACGCATAGCTCCATTTGCCAGTTGGTCGGGGCTTTGTCCCCAAACCTTTAAGGGCATCAGAAAGCAGAGAAGCACCCAAAGTTGTTGCCGATTAGTCATACGATTTTTCCTAAGTGATAATAGGCATATAAAAAGTTAGTTTTTGGATTGTGTAATACGCTGTAAAGATCGATAAAATCCACACAAACGTTGCCTTAGTCATTTTTAGTATTTATATAAAAATTACTTAAAAATGATTTTTAACAATAAAACATACTTTTTTTGTATTTTAAAAACAAATTAAACAGGTATCAAAAATAAAAAATGCTTTTTTTTTAGCCAAAATACAATAAAAAAAGCATTTTCAGACAAAACAGTAGTAAAACTTACATTTGTACTATTTTATCTTTTCTTGTCAGGTTCTTCTTTCGGATTTTCGCCGTTATCGTAGATTTTGCTTAGGTAAAAAACCTTTCGCTTGACAAAATTATTGTTCTCTTGAGTCTGCCGAATTTCCTGTTGCCCAAACAGTACAAAATACTTGCCATACCAATAACTTAGCCCCTCATCTTCTCGGTTTTCTATCTTGTCCAACTCATTTCCTGTTTGTTTGTCGAGAGAAAAAGAAATATTTTTTTCGACAGGATTGCTTTTATAGGTACGTTTTAGGTATAATTTATTTTCTTGCAGGTGCAAAAGAATGGCACTATCAGTTTTTACGCTTGTTTCGGTAAAAAACAAAGCACGTGGGCTTTCCAAATCTTCGTAGGTAAATTCGTTGTCCCAGAGCAATTTTCCATTCCGATCAAAAGCACAGACAGCCGAGTGTTTGTATTTATACATAAGGGGCGAACGGCGGCTGGCTGGGTTGTTATCCATGAGGCGATCATAAAGCAAGCGATTGTAATAAGAACTATTCATATTCAACCAATGCAACCTCCCAAAAGTGTTTGTACCTGTACTTTCTGCATACACAGGCTGGTAGGATTCGAGGGTGAGCAAAATCCGATCTCCACTTTGCTGTAAATCACGCACCAAAAGACTAAAATCAAATTGATATATTTTTTCTTTTTCCCGTTTGGCTTTAGCTTTTTCCAGCGTTTTGGCTTTCTTTTTTTCGCCCAGATGATTCAAAAAATTGTTCAAATAAGAAAAATCATAATATCTCAAACTCTTTTGCTCCTTTCCTACAAAATAAGCCATATAGATTCCTTGCGCCCGCCCAATTTTGTTCATGGAATACGTCCCAAACAAATACATTTCTTCTCGATTGGCAAAATACGGTCGATAAGTCAATAAATATCGGTCTTCTTGAGGTTCTTGTTCCCAGTTTCGAAGGAGTTTGCCGTAGTTGTCATACACCGAAAAGTACAATTTCGAGTCGGCATAGTTTTTCGAACCCAAGACCAGCGCAAAGGTACTATCTTTGGGCAAGGTAACCATTTGGTTCAAGTTGGCTTTAGTGCCGTGCAAATTCATTAAGGGTTTCAGTGCCTTCCCTTTTTGGTAATCATAAAGGAAAACTGTAGGCGAATTTTTGACTTGTCCGCCCAGAATAAGCACTTTGTTCAGGACATCAAACCGACTTATTTCGAAATCCGTAAGTTTTTCATACACCACTTTTTCGGGCATTCCATTTCCCAAGTTGATTTTCCAAATCTCATAATCATAATCTTGTTTGTCCATCAAAAAATAAATTTCTTGATTTTCCATACAGGATTTGTCCAATTTGGAAAGCTGATCGACTACTATAGAGCGCGTCCATTGGCTATTTAGCAAGGTGTCATAAAAAGTGAGCAAAATTTCGCGCTTGCCCTGTTTGAGAACCTCCTCGCTTTCGAGCATAAGTAAAATACCTTTTTCACCCAAATTCAAGACTCTGAAATCATCTCCTAATTTTTTTTGAATTTCCATTTCAAGCCGTTTCGAAACACCTATTTGGGCAAATAAGGAATTGGAAAATAAGAAAAATAGGAAAAAAAAGTAGGAAAACTTTGTCATAAAAATATCGTAAAATTGGTTTTTAAATAATTTTCAAAATTTGCTCGACCGTCAAGCCAGCCATTTGAGCCACCTGCTCGATACTCATGCCCATTTGCAAACATTTTCTTGCAATTTCAAGTTTGAAAGCCTCTTTTTCGGCTTCTGCCTTTTCTTTCAAAACCTTTTCTCTGGCTTCTGCTTCTTCTTTCAAAGCCTTTTCTCTGGCTTCTGCTTCTTCCTTCAAAGCCTTTTCTCTGGCTTCTGCCTGTTTGCGTTCTTCAGCTTTGCCCTCGATGAAACCAATCCCAAAAGACGATTCGTGCATACTTGCCGCATAATGCAAATCTTCCAAATAACGCTTGTAGGCTTTCCGTTCGGCTTCGGACATATCCATAATGTCAAACTCTTTTTTGGCTTTTTGGATACCTTTTGCCTTAAATTCGGGTCTGATTTCCTCGTTTTTTAGAAAATAAATCCATTCCTCAAGCGTGTTTTTGGCGATATTATCGAAACTATTGACTTTGATCAAATGGTATTCAGGATAGAGTTCATACACCTTTTTATCACCAAAAATTTGTTTCTGCCTTGCGTTGAGTTTCAACAAATCACCTTTGTTTTTGCCCACAAAATTCGTTGTTCCGTGATACAAATAATCCTCACCTTGTCCCAAATCAAAATACACAATACTGACCGAATGCAGTTTTTTGATTTTGCTGTAACTCATGCCTATTTCCAAGTTTTCGACCACTATTTTGGAAGTGCCGTACAGCATTCTTAGCAAATAATCCTGTTCGTCTTCGTTTTGGACTTCGATCAATATTAGTTCTTTTTTAGCGTTTTCTGCCAAAAGATCCAGCCGATTTTGCTTGTCTGTTTTGTGTTCCCGATTAGATTCGCTTTCCAACAGTTGCAAAATGACAATATCATCTTCAAGCAGTTCGCTAAGAAAACCCTCTAAAATATCAAAATTTGCCTTGTTTCGCAGAAGGCGTTTCATTGCCCAATCAAAACGGATCAGTCGCTGTTGCATTTTGGTTTCAAAAATTGATTTTTACAAAGTTAGCAAAAAATATTTATTTTCTTCGAAAAAACAAGCCCGACAAAGCGATTCCAAAAGCAATTCCCAGCAAAATCAAAATGCTTTGTGTAGCATAAATAATGCCCACATTGGCATAATCTACGCCTGTAATCCCCATTTCGGCGGCTTTAAAAAAATTCATCAAAGCCCGATACGCCAAACTTCCAGGTATCATAGGGATTGCGGCACTAATGGCAAAAACCGAAGCGGGCATTCGCCACCGCCTCGCAAACCATTCGCTAAGAATACCAATCACAGCCGCCCCGATCAAAGTAGCATTATGAATATCTATCTGGTTCATAATCAGCCCTGTACGCAAGGCGTGTCCGACCGAAGCCGCCACCGCACAACCAATCAAAGCTCGAACAGGGACATTAAAAAGCACCGCCAAACCTACTGCCGCCAAAGCCGAAAAAAAACCATCTTCCAATAAAATCAAAAAATTTTCCATTTTTATAAGCCTCCTCCAGTAATTCCCAAAGCCAAAAACAGACCTTGAACGATTGCCGCCAAAACCAACAAAGCCTGCACGATTCGAGCCACTCCCACCGAAACATAACCCCGCATAAAATCCTTGATCGAATTAACCAAGGCAATGCCAGGAATCAAAAGTACCACCGAAGCACCAATAGCGGCTTCGGGAATGGGACTAAACCAAACTGCCGTACTTGCCCCAAAAGAAGCAATAAATGCCGTAATCAGTACGATCAAGTAATTGTTCCAACGCAAGGATTCCATGCTTTGGCGAAAAATCATGGCAATACTCGAACTGAAAGCCGTAACAAAAAAACAAGCCCAATCTCCACCAAAAAGCCTGCTAAAAGAACCACAAGCCAAACCTACAAACAACACAACCAACCAACGATTATAGACAATACATTCATTTTCAATGTTTTCCAACCGTTCTGTCAAACCCAAGCGGTCTAATTTGCCTTCGGTTACTTGACGGCTCAATTCATTAATTTCAGCAATCAAATTAAGGTTAATCGTTACGCGTTCGACTTGGCGAACCTTCGTACGAAAGTCCGAATTGTTTTGGGTAGTAAGCGTAAGCGAATCGGGCAGGACTGATACATACACTTCTTCGCACCCCAAAGCCGTCCCAACATAGCGCATCGTCTGGGCAACTCGCAAAGCCTCTGCCCCACTCTGCAAAAGTAATTGCCCCATTGTCAGCGTTAAATCGACTATTTCGTTTGATTCTTGGTTTTCCATCAGGTTAAATATTTTATTTCTTTCGTCAATAGTACAGACAATTTTAGAAAAATTTTGTAAGAAAAAAAGTTTTGTTGTTCGAGTAAATTTGACCAAATTTATATACGTCTAAAAGGTTTATTTGGCTGAAAAGCAAACTAATCTATAAAATTGGCTGTTGATTTTCAAAACAAAGTCAAGTTTTTTTTAATCTTTTTGCCAATAAGTTTTGACAATTTAAAAATAGCGTTTAATTTTAGGTTCGAAGTGAAAACCGATATTAAAAAAAATCCAATTGTCCCAAACTTATTTTTTGCATACTATGGCAAAGGTTTTATTCGAAACGGAATGTGTAGTAGTCTATTTCGATGAGCTAATTCCCGCTGTTTATGAAGATTGGCGTGGTCATGTTACAGTGGCGGAGTTCAAAGCGGCTTTAGAAGCCAAATTAGCAGGTTTTCGGGAATATAAAGCCCGATACCCAAAAACGCAATGGTTAAATGATGTGCGAGGTTTGTACCCTTCTCATGAAATAGATCAGTGGTCTATAGAAGATTTTCACCCGCGTTTGTATGGAGCAGGAGTTCGAAAAATAGCTTTTGTAGTTTCTGAACCTGTTTTTGAGGAAATAACAGACCCTTACAAAAAACCACGTCTTGACGCAAGACAGCAAATTTGGATTTGTTATTTC
>JAAFHK010000272.1 GCA_013297565.1 Cytophagales bacterium | reverse complement strand
GCATACTTTGACCGATTTTCTGAAATATGTGGTCGTAGATTTGCGGATTTTGTATGCCAAAATTGATGCAGGTTTAATTGTGCCTGTTCGAAGTGGCAATTATTCCCGAATCGCCAGCGGAAAGATGTTTGTCCCGATCAAAGACAATACGGACGATAGTTCCTCTTTTGTGGCTTTTGATATTTTGCAGTTAAACGAACTTTTTGGAAAGGAAAATATTATTTTGATTCAAAAAGGGTATTTTTAAATGATGCTTTCGCTGCGGGCATTTTTGCTTTTTAAACAGGCAAGCTAATTAAAAATCTTGTTCCTATATTTTCTTGACTTTCTACGGTTATTTTTCCGCCAATCGTTTGAACAAACTGGTGTACTAAGGGCAAACCAAATCCTGTTCCTTTTTCGCTTCGCAAACCTCTGGTCGAGAGAACTTGCTGGTCTGTAAATAAGCGACTAACCATACTTGCGGGCATTCCAATGCCTGTATCACTCACCGAAATTTGAATTTTTTTTGGAAATTCCTGTACCAATACTTGTACTTTTCCGCCTTGCGGTGTGTATTTGAGGGCATTGCTGATCAGGTTGCGCAAAATAGTTTGTAAAATATTGGCATCTGTAGAAATCATAAGATTAGGGTGCACCTCATATTCGAGGCTGATTTCTGAAACTAAAGCCAGATTCTGGTAGTGCTGGCAAACGTGTTCAATACTTTTTTGCAAATCTGTATTTTTAAACTCAACGTGTATTTTTTCCTGTTGTGATAAAGCCCAGTTGAGCAAATTATCCAATAAATGGCTAAGATTTTTGCCCGCATTAT
This sequence comes from Cytophagales bacterium, assembly GCA_013297565.1. Classification (GTDB taxonomy): domain Bacteria; phylum Bacteroidota; class Bacteroidia; order Cytophagales; family Thermoflexibacteraceae; genus JAAFHK01. Next base: position 5,114 of record JAAFHK010000272.1, on the reverse strand, counting down.
CCAAATTGTGGGCAAATTCTCGGATTTGTTCGGGCTGGTTTTTTCTCAAATAATAGTCAATCTGCTTGGCAATCACCTGAAATGCCGACAGCGGACTTCGCAAATCGTGAGCTACAATCGCAAAAAGGCGATCTTTGCTTTGATTTGCTTCTTTTAGCTTTTCCAAAAGTTTTTTGCGGCGGTAGAACTGCCAAAAAATGAGTAAAATAATGCCAAATGCTAAACCAATGATGACTTGCTGGAATTTTGTGGTCTCTTTTTGATTCAGAATCTCAATGTCGCGAATTTTATTTTCTGCCTCAAGCTGTTGTTTGCGTATTTTCAAATTATCTGTTTCTAATTGGCTTTTTTGAGCCAAATTCTGCAAACTGTCTTGCTTGCGGCGGTCTATTTCGTTCCTTGCTAATGCCACCAAACGCGCTGTTTCTGCTTCTTTTTCCATGATCAAATTGGTATTATGCTCTTTTTCTAAGGCTATTTTTTGCAAAAGTTGATCTTTTTGTAATAATTCTTGTTTTTGATTGAGTTCGTTTATCTCTTTTTCCTTGCGCAAGAGGTCTGATTTGCTTTCCAAGTTGGCAATTTGCTTGGTTTTTTCGAGAGTAAAAAAGCTATCTTGGTATTGTTTGTAAAGTTGATGATATTCGAGGGCTTTTTCATAGTCTTTTTTATCTTTGTAAATCATAAAAACAGTGCCTGTTAAGGCTTGTAACCTTTCCAAAGAGCTAATTTCTTTAGCAATTTGTATAGCTTTTTGTATATATTCCAGACTCTTGTCATAGTTTCCCTGTTGCTGGTATATTTCCGCTATGCCATTGAGGGTGTGCGTCATGCCTTTTGGATTGTTTATAGCTTTTTGGAGTGCCAAACTTTTCTCAAAATAGATCAATGCCTCTGGATAATTTTTTCTTTTATGATGAATCGCGCCCATATTGAGCAAACTGGTTGCCTGAATGCGTTTTTCTTGTACTTCTTCGCAGATTTCTACGCTTTTTTGGAAATAAAGCATGGCTTTATCAAAATCTGGCTGTGGCGTTTGTTCATAGTAGCTAAGTCCAATATTGTTCAGACTGGTAGCCACGCCTATTTTATCTTTCAAATTAGTTTTAATGACCAAACTTTTTTCATAATATTCTAAGGCTTTCGCATAATTTTTGTCCTGCCTGTGGATATTGCCCATATTGCTCAATACAGTCCCCAAACCTGTTTGATCATTGGTTTTTTCCATCAAATCCAAACTTTTTTGGTAATAAGAAAGGGCTAAAACTTGGTCATTTTTATTTTTATAAATATTAGCCAAATTATTAAAAACCCCCGCTATGCCTTTCATATCTTTTACAGTTTCTTTGATCCGAAGACTTTTCTGATAATAAACCAAAGCCAAATCGTATTTGCTTTGATATTCATAGACATTCCCAATATTGTTTAAACTGGTGGCTACTCCTTTTTGGTGATTGATTTTTTCATAAATATCCATACTTTTTTTATAATATTCCAAAGCCAAAGGGTAGCTTCCTTTCAAATAATGCCCAAGCCCGATCACGTTCAGGCTTTTGGCTTTGCCATGTTCAAAATGTAGCTTTTCGCTTTGTTCGAGGGCTTTTTTGGCAAGTAGGGCGCTGGTATCGGGCTTACTTCGGCGGTAATGGTAGGCAATATCGGCTAAGAGCAAAATCTTACTCGAATCGACCTGTGCCAGTTCGTAGGCTTGGTGCAGGCTGTCCAGCGTTTTGGTATTTTGTGCCTGAAGCTGAAGCCAAGTCCCTAACACCAATCCAAGAAAAGTACAAATTTTTAGCATATTAAACAATAGAGTAATAATGTGTAAAACGCCCTTTAGGGTGTTTCTAATAGCTTGAAAATCAATACATTGGCACACACTGAAGGGTATGCTACAGATTTATACATAAACTTTCATGTAGAAACGTAATTTATTTTATTCTCAAAAAATAACCTTTTATCACATCTTTTTACCCTTTCACGACATTCCCATTTATTACTTTTTATTTATTTATTTATTTGTAAAGTAAAATCTACAGGTTTTAAACTTTTGAACATTCAAAATTAAGAATTAATCTATCAAAGCTATTTAATTGTTTCAGAAATTTTTAGAATTATTTTAATTAAAATATTACGATTTGAATTTAAAAAACAAACATAACATGAAAAAGATACCATTATTTGCATTTTTAATCTTAATTTTTTGCCAAACTCTTTTTGCCCAAACCTATCCGTTTCGAGTAACGGTAATACTCAAACAGCCTTTGGTGGCAGATTGGACGTATTTTGTTGATGATTTTCGTCAGCCGCTTACCGTCAATGTGCTATTTAATGATACTCAAGAACCCCAGTTCGATTATCGTTTGCGCTTGACCATCACCAACCTAAATACCAGCGAAAGTGCAAGAGCCTATTTACTCACGCCGCAGTCTGTCCAAACGGCTACTTCGGGAGTTTTGCAAAGTTTTTCGGGTTCAGATTTATTGTCCTATTTCGAAAATCTACAAGGTACGCTGAAAGGCAAACCTTCGGACGGCAATTACCAATTTTGTTTTGAGGTGATCGATCCTCTAACCAATCGAGTTTTGTCCAATCAAGGCTGTGCCATTGGTTTTATCCAGACCGTTCGCAATCCTGTCATTATTTCGCCTACCCAAAATGCCCAAATCGAGGACAAAGAGTTTTTGAGTATCCCCATGCAATGGCAACTCATGAACGGAGTCAATCCTATTTTGGCACAAAATATCCAATATATCATTAAACTCTACGAAATAAACGACACTTACAAAGGCAATTTACTTTTGGCAGAGAGAAACGGACAGGCACAGCTTATTTTTGCTTCCGAACCTTTGAAAGAAACGCGTTATAATTACGGTTCGGCAAATGCTGATCCGCCGCTTCGCAAAGGCGCACGCTATCTGTGGAAAGTGCAAGGCGTACATACCGAAGAATTGCCTGTTTTTGAAGGAAAAGGCATAGATCAGGGTGTTTCGACTCCATTTATTTTTGCTTTACAAAAAATAACCGAAGAAGAAAAAGACAAGAAAAAAGAGGCTTTAGAAGCCGATTCGGAGGAATTGGTGGTCATTGCGATCAATGTAAAAGACAAAGTTACGCTAAGTTCTGTCCAAAATGCAACCATTACCTTTGCTCATGACGAAAAACCAAGCATTCAAGCCAAAACCAATGGCGAAGGCGATGTCGTTCGTTCGGATTTTGAACCTGCGGTCTATCAAATCAAGATCGAGGCACGCGGTTATGAGGTTCTCGAACAGGAATTGATAGCAGAAACGGATTTGAAAAATGTAAAATTTAATCTTGTACCCTTACCAAGCCAAATCAAAGGCAAAATCATTGATAATTCGTCCGAAGAGGCTGTTTCGAGTGCCAAAGTCGAACTCATGCGCATCAAAGCAAGCGGAAAAGACGAAGCAGTTGTTGCGGTAGCTACGGACTCAGAAGGAAATTTTGAATTTAAAGATGTGTTGGGGGCGGGTGATTATTTTGTGAATGTGCATAAACCGCTTTATGAAAATTTCCGTTCTTCAACTTTTGTTTTGCGAACAGACGAGGAGAAAGAACTAAAACCCTACAAAATAGGCAATAAAATCATGGGCATTATGTACGGATCGGTCAAAGGAAAACTGACTTCCGTAGGCAAAGCCGTAGCCAACCATGACGTATATGTCCTGACCCAAGAGCAGTTTGAGGAATACCACAAAAGCGGCGAACTGCCAACTGAAAAACCGCTAAGGACAAAAACCACAGCATCAGGCACTTACGAAATCAAACTTATTCCTGCCATCTTACAGAATGAAAAAGGTTACGTAGTGCTGGCAACCGAAGGCGAAACGGTCAAAGAAGGACACGAAGAAATACAGATTTATGAGCAAAATGACAGCCCAACGGCTGATTTTGAACTCGAACCGCAACCTTTTAGGCTTTTTGGGGCGATCAAAACCGACAGCGAAGAAGCTGTTACGGGTGCAGTAGTCGAATTGTACGAAGCAGATAACGAAACTTTGCACAAAACTACCAAAACCGACAGCGAAGGCAATTATTTTATGGACGGTTTGGAACGCAAAAAAGGCGGTTATGGAAAAGTGATGGTAAGTGGCGGAAATTACAAACCTGCCCAGAAAATGGACATTTTCAAGGACGATTCGAGGCGAGAATATGAGGCAAATATTAGCCTCACGTTTAATAATTCGCTTTCGGGTGTGGTAAAAGACCAGTTTGATGAAACGGTCGAGGGCGTAAAAGTTACGATTGATGGCAAAGAAGCCACTTCGGACAAAGAAGGCAAATTTGAACTTAAAAATCTGGGACGTGATCGGACAAAAACGGCTTATTTTGAGTACAAAGGCATGAGCTATGAGGAAACTTTTACCCTGCCTGCCAGTGCCGATTACGAACTGCCTTTGGCGGTCTTAGCCCTGAAAAAGCGTTTCGTGTTCAGTATAGCCGATCTGGAGGGCAAATTTCCTGAAAGCCTTACCCTAACGGCGGCTTTGCAGGACTCTGACAAAGAAGAAATGGGACAAACGATCCAAGAATGGAAAATCGATGATAACCGTCCGTCTTATCCGCTGAATATCGAACTTCCTGATGGCTTTGCGGGCAAAAAAATGCAGTTCATGGCTCGAAACGAAACAGGCGTTTCGCTTCCTGTGGAGCTAAGTATGCCCGATAATTTGGAGGATATTTCGCCAAATGATTTGTTTTTTACGCGTAGCCAAAAAGTTACGATCAATATGCAAGGCGCTTTTGCCAAAATTACTGCCCAAGTAAATTCCGAAGACGGCGAAGCGCTCGAAGGTGCTACGGTCAGACTCAAAGGCACAGACCTCAAAGGTACGACCGATGCCGAAGGAAAATACCTGTTCGAAGGCGTACCTGTTTTGGACAATTACGAATTTACGGTAAGTTTTGCTCCTGATTATGATCGCGAAACCATCGAAGTCGAAAACAAGGAAGAGGATCGCAGCAAAACCGAATATGAGTTTTTGTTTGAAACCAAACTCAAGAAAAATCCTTTGCAATCGAGCATCAAAGAACTGTACGGTTTTGAGGTAGAAATAGCGGACGTAGAAACGGAGGAGGATTCGGAAGTG
>JAAFHK010000271.1 GCA_013297565.1 Cytophagales bacterium | reverse complement strand
CGTTACAAATTAACAGCAAATTACAAAGATTGCATCGATAGTGTTATCGTCCAAATCACCCAACCCGATGTCCTTTTCCTCACTGCTATTGTTACCAACATTAGCAAACAGGGCGTAAAAGATGGAAAAATCAATTTGATCCCCAGAGGAGGAACACCGTTCTCGAATGGGTTTTATACTTGTCAATGGACATTCCCCGATGGCACTACCAAATTAAGCGAAGACCTTAGCGAACTCACCAGTGGCAAATACGAAGTTACGGTCATGGATTTTAATTCCTGCACTGCCAAACTTTCCGTTTTGGTTAGCGAACCTGATGTCTTGAGTTTAAAAGTTCTTAAATTTATCAAACCCAGTTGTCTGTTGGCTAAAGACGGTTTAATAGAAGTGCAAGGCGAAGGGGGCGTGCCTTTCATTTCAAGCCAAAGATACCGTTTCCAGTCCAATACAGGCGATACGGCTTCTGCCCAAAACGGAAAAGTTTTTATCGTGAAAAATATTGGCTATACCGATCTCGAAAAAGTAGAGATCATGATCAAAGATGCCCAAGAAACGGCAATTACCCAATTTTTCAACCTTTCCGTACCCGCAGGCAAACCCGCTATTTCTTTGCCCAGAAAGGAATATTGTTTGACTGATCAGAACCCAAAAATTACGATCACAGGCGTACAAAACGGCAAATTGACTGTTCCCGAAGGTTTGGCAGTCGATTCGACAGGAACGATCCTTTTGGCAAAATCTACAGCAGGAAAATACAAAATCGGTTATGAAACCTCACAAACGGTCTGTGCCGTAGAACCCATCGAGGTTACGATCTACGGCTTGCCGTTTAACAGTTTGAAAGGAAGAACCGTTTTGGCTTGCGATTCTACGGTTTTGGACGCCCGCAACACAGGCGGAACGTTTGTTTGGAATACAGGGCAGACCACCCAAAAAATTACCGTTTTCAAAGATTCAACTTATATTGTCAAGATCAATATTGGCACTTGCCAAATTACGGATACGGTCAGGGTTCGCCTTTCGAAAACCGTACTTTCCGCCAAAACCACCGCAGGCGACTGCACAGGCAAGGGCGGTTCGGCAGAAATTACAGCGAAAAACGGAATCGGGGCGTACCGCTATGAATGGTCGCACAACCCGAATATCACAAGCAACAAAGCCGAAAACCTCAAGGCAGGAAACTATACGGTTAGGGTTTTCGATTCTTTGAATTGTCTAAAAACCATCACTTTCTCAATTAAAACACCAAAACTGCTACAAAAAGTGTATAAAAACACCACTGTAACCGCTTGCGGTTCGGTAGTTTTGGATTTGCGAAACGAAGGCAGTTTGTATTCACTCAAAGGAAAAAGCGTCACGCAAAAACCTCTGATCGAGCAATCGGGCGTATATATTTTTGAGGTCGATAACGGTGAGTGTAAAATTTTCGACTCCGTAACAGTACGTTTGAGCAAAATTAACGTATTGGCTGAACAAAGAAATCCGTTTTGTGCGGGCGTAAATAGCGGTTTTCTGAAATTGAAAGCCGAAAATGGTATTGGTAAAATGTCGGTTCGTTGGTCAGACGATCCTACACCTAATTTGTGGCTTCGTGAAAATTTGCCTGTGGGAAATTACACCGCTACGATCACCGATTCGGTCGGGTGTCAAATGGTAAAAACCTACACAATCCTTGCCCCGCAATTTCCGCTTTCGGCTACGGCAGAGGTCAAAGGCACAACGGGCTGTTTTGGGGCAAACAATGGCGAAATTCGGATCAGGGCTACAGGTGGCGTGCCACCCTACAAATACTCGCTGAACGGACAAAGTATCGAATCTTTGATCAAAAATGTAGGAAACGGGATTTTCCTCATCACTGTAGAGGATTCTAATAAATGTACGTTCCCCTTGCGGGTTTTGATGTACCAAGCCGATGCCATGAACATTCGGCAAACGGTCAAAAATTCGGATTGTGCCGACACCAATAATGGAAGTATTGCTTTGAAAATTAACGGAGGCTATGCCCCTTACCAAATCCAATTTACGCATGGCGTGAAGGCAACTTTGACGGAAAACGAGGAATTTACTTTGAAAAACCTTGCTCCACGTCCCAACGTGCCTTACGAGGCATTGATCACCGATGCGAAAGGTTGCGAAAAAACCATTTCCATAAAAATAACCGAAGCAAGTAAGCCTAAATTGGCTTTTGCCGACACGCAAAAAGAAGTTTGCGAAGGCGAAACAACCAATTTGGCTATGAAATACGAAAGCAAGGACAAAATTTTGCCTTTTGATGTGGCTTATACAGACGGTACGCAAACGTATTGGCTTCGCAATCAGGTAGATACCACGTTTTCCATTTCTTTTATTCCCAAAAAATCGGGTTCGTATCGTTTGGAAAAAATCCGCTACGGAGCAGGTTGCGAGGGAACGGTTAGCGCAGTCCCTGTGATTGTCAAAGTCAATACCTTGCCCAAAATAATGCAAATCCAAATTTCGGACGAAAAGGAAAACCGCAAAAATGGCGAAATTTTAATCATTTTGCCTATCGAAAACGGCAATGCTCCTTTCAAATATTCTTTGGACAACAAAAATTTCCAAGACTCTTTGCGTTTCAAAGGCTTAAAAGCAGGTGAATACACTTTGTACGTGAAAGACTCGAAAGGTTGCGTAGGTTCTTATCCTGAAAAAATCGTTTTGAAAAATACGGCAATCATCTTTAGAGATTTGGCAAATGCAATTTCACCAAACGATGATGGCATTAACGACACGTGGGAAGTGCCAAACATTCATACTTTTCCTGACGCATTGATCGAAATTTTTGACCGCTACGGCAATAAAGTTTTCGAAACCCAAAACGGCGAGGCATGGAAAGGCACTCAAGAAGGCAAACCTTTGAGTTTGGGAACGTATTTTTATATGATTCAGATCAAAGGTAAAACGCCGATCAAGGGTTTTATTGATTTGATCAGGTAATTACTCTCAAAAACTTCGGCAATGGTCTTTAGACCTTGCCTATAGTTTGACGATTGGCAAGGTCTAAAGACCATTGCCAACGTCTTTCAAATGTTACATTTTACACCAAAACATTTTTCCATGAAAAAGTTTTATTTTTTTATATCTATTATTTTTTTCGCAAAAACGATTTTTGCTCAACAGTTGCCTATTTATAATCAGTTTGTATTAAATCCTTTCCTGATCAATCCTGCGGCAACGGGTGTGGATAAATACTACAAAGCTACGGTGAGTGTGCGCAACCAATGGATCGGGATTGAGGGTGCGCCAACAAGCATTTTCTTGGCAGGTTCAGCGCCTATGGGCGATCCTGATAAGCGTTTTTATGGTTTGGGTGGCTCGATTATGCACGATCAGATCGGCAATTTCCAACGTACCTCGGTCAATGCCAATATTGCGGCGCATTTGCTTATTAACAAAAAAATTCGCCTTTCTTTTGGAGCATCGGGCGGAGCAAGTTCTATGGGTTATAATGTTTCGAAAGCTAAAGCCAATCCCAACGATCCCGCATTGCAAGCTATTCCTAACCAATTTATTTGGCAGGCAGACGTAGGACTTTGGGCAGAGTCGGATATTTTCTTTGTAGGCGCATCGATCAACCAATTTGCCAATCAGGTTTATATGCCCAATACCAACGAAATTCCTTTGTATTATACGGTAATGGCAGGCGTAAAAATTAAGTCGAAAGATTTGGAAAATATGGCTTTTGTGCCTGCGTTGCTGTACAGGGCGGGGGCAAGCCAACAAGTCGACCTAAACGGTACGTTTCGCTATACCCATCTCGACAGCCGTTTGAGTTTTTGGGCGGGCGGTACTTACAGACTAAACGGAAGTTTTGCTTTTATGGCAGGCGGCGAGGTTTCGGGCATGGTTTTGAGTTATTGTTTCGAGTCGGCTAATAATTCTTTGGCGCGAATCGGGGCTTGGGCGGTTTCTACGCACGAAGTTACTTTAGGTTTCCGCATTAAGAAGCAAACCCGTAGAAATTTCAGAGAAAATCATGTAAATATTCACGATTAAATATTTTTGCAAAAACCGCGCGAATTGGGCTATTTAGATACAAAAATAGTCGTTGAACCAAAACTTCGGCAATGGTCTTTAGACCTTGCCGATTTTTCAATTTGGTTTGAGGCTATGGGGCAAGAGAAGTAAAAAATCAAGGCTTCGAGCATAGTTGAGTTCGTAAAAATTCACGCCCAGATTAAGTGATTGGTAATAAGCAGAAAGATGTTGGTAATAGTATTTTTCGGAAGGAATTTTCCAAAAATCTTTTCCCAAGCAATTTGCCAAAAACCATTTCTCTAAAAGCCTTGCGGTTCGTCCGTTGCCATCAGCAAAAGGGTGCAAATGCACGAAACGCAAATGAACTAAAGAGGCAAAATAAAAGGCTTCGGATAAGGATAGTTTTTTTTGGGATAAAATAGCCAAATCTTGCCAAAAAAGGGACATATTTTCGGCTAATTTTTCGGGTTCGACAGCTACATACACCAAACCCGACTCGCCAAAAACTCCCATCGGTTCTTGGCGATATTTGCCTCTTTTGCTACGAATGAGGAACTGTGCAGAGAGAATTTGATGCGTTTTGAGTAAATTTTTTTCAGTCAAAGGATTGTCTTGGGTATATTGATAGGCACTGATCAGGTCATTGATTTCTTGAATTTGTTTGCTTGGTTTTGTTTTTTGGTAGTGTTTCCAATTCAGGTAAGAGTTCAGATCGACCGTATTGCCCTCGATCTGCGAAGAAAACACCGCAGAAGACACTACCCGATGGGCAAAGTCGATGGTTTGATTGGCAAAATCAAAGCCCTGTACCCACTCGGCAAGGTGCGGGACTTGATTTTGGTAAGCAGGGTAACAAAAATGGTTGAGCTGAAACATGGGTTTTAAATTTCTTGATACAGTTGTTCCATAATGTCCTTGATATACAAAAGCATAGCGAAAATTTTAAAAATTTCTTCGTCTTCGGCACTGTAGGACTTGCTAACGGCATATTCCGAACCATCGAGAATGACAAAAAACCAAAGCCGACCGACTACATAAACCCCATAAATGGGTTTATTGTCTTGGTTTTGCTTTTGCGAAGCAACCATCGCTATCAGCAGTTGTCCAAGCGGATCGTTATCACGCCGTTTTTCAGGTTTGTACTCATGAATAAAAAAATGTGGCTTTTTCGGATTTTTCAAGCCTTTTGCAAGCATAAACTCGACTTTTCCTTCGGTTAGTAAAGTATCATTAGCGTACCGAACCGACATGGGGCGTTGAGTAAAGACTTTATAGTAAGGACTTACAAAATCCGCCAAACGCAAAAAAGGGCTAATAAACATCATCTTGAGTTCGTCCTCGTTCCAAGTTTCTACATAATCTTTTAGGGTTTCCCTAAGTTTTTCTATAGTTTCTTGGACAGGGGATACCGTAAAAGGCTCTACTTTATCAATATACTCGATAAAAAAATGCGTTTTGAGCAATTTTAAGCCAAACTCGATGGCTACTTCTTCATCGTCCCAATTTTTGAAGGGCTTGCTTTTAGTTTTTTTTTCTTTTTCCATAAGATGAGAAATTTTAGTTTAGGCAAAGATACGAAATTTTGATCTATTGGATTCAAAAAATAATCGTTCAAAAAAACTTCGGCAATGGTCTTTAGACCTTGCCGATAGTTTGTTTGATTTGTAGCATAGGCTTTAGCCTGTGCAGACGAAAACAGCACCACAGGCTAAAGCCTATGCTACAAATTTTCACGCAAAAATACATTTTTTACGCCTTAAAATACCAACGCCCATGAAAAGGATTATTTGTTTTTTGATATTTTTAGTAGTGAGTAGTCAAATTTTGTTAGCCCAGCAAGAACGACACTATGGCGGCTTACAAGATGATGAAGGTAGAAATGTGATTACGCTAAATGATGGGAATTTATTGATTGCAGGTTATACCAAAAGTTATGGGGCAGGTAATGCTGATGCCATGCT
>JAAFHK010000270.1 GCA_013297565.1 Cytophagales bacterium | reverse complement strand
AATTCGAATCTCGAAACCTGCGAATTTTGCAAGCCACGCCTTTATTTATAGTGCCGCACCTGCACACCTCAATCAAGTAGTCAAAAATCACACACTTTTACATTTTGCTCGAAATACGGTTTTCGAAAATGAAACTATTTTTTATCAAAAATTAGGCTTGCCGTACATTGTTCCAGAACAAAGAGAAGGAATTTTTGAGTTTGAAAACCTACATTCAGACGATCAACTCATTGATAATCAATATATTAAAGGAATTATCCATGCCCACTCGACCTACAGTGATGGCAGGCACAGTTTGGCGGAAATGGCGCAGGCTTGCCAAAATAAAGGCTACGAATATTTGGTAATTTCTGACCATTCGCAAACGGCTTTTTATGCCAAAGGGCTTACAGCAGATCGAGTCCGACTGCAACACGCTGAAATAGAAGCACTTAACGCTAAACTCAAGCCTTTTAAAATTCTGAAAAGCATAGAATCGGATATTTTGACAGACGGAAGTTTGGATTATACGGACGATATATTAGCCTCTTTCGATATGGTCATTGCCTCGGTTCATTCGGTTTTGAAAATGGACAAAACAAAAGCCACCGAACGCCTAATCCGCGCCATTGCGAACCCTTATACAACGGTTTTGGGACACCCCACTGGGCGTTTGCTTCTGAAAAGAGAAGGTTATCCGATTGATTATGAAGCAGTTATAGATGCGTGTGCCGAATTTCAGGTAACAATCGAGATCAATGCAAGCCCGCAGCGCCTCGATCTCGATTGGCGCTGGATCAGAAAAGCCATCGAAAAAGGCGTTTGGTTAAGCGTCAATCCCGATGCCCATTCGATCAAGGGTTTGGAAGATGTAAAATATGGAATTTTTGCGGCTCGAAAAGGCGGTTTGACCACAAAAAAATGTCTTAATACCTTGTCTTTGAACGACTTAGAAAATTATTTGGCGAAACGCAGGGCGGTGAGATTTTAGGAAAATTGGCAAAATAAAAAGCCAGACTATAGGTCTGACTTTACAAGTTGTATGATTCACATAAAACTTGAAACACCTCTTTCACAGGAAAATTAGGGTTTTGGTAAAATTCGACATATTTGACACACGCACAAAAGTTCGGCGCAACCAACGAAAAAAACATTCGACATGAATCCCAAATTCACGTTACTTAGGCACTCACGCCCCGAATGCGAAATTTAAGTATTCCTTCTAAAAAAAAATTGTCGATAATCTAAATTTACTTCAGAACAACAAACGTAATCAGCCATTTGCGGATATTGCAAAAGCACATAAAATTGTGTAAATAATAGAGTTTATGAATAATTCTGTAGCATACCCTTCAAGGTGTGCCAATGTGCTGATTTTCAGTATTTTAGAGACACCCTAAAGGGCGTTACGCATTTATTCATAAACTTTAATAAAGGTTTTTATACTCAATCAAATGTGGTTCTGTAGGGCGAACATTCTTTTTCGCCACAAAAACGAACAATAACTTCGTTTTACGACACAAACCAATTTAGTTTCAGTATATACTCAATCAAAATTGAATTTACTGTAGCATAGGCTTTAGCCTGTGTAGGCACAGGCTAAAGCCTATGCTACAGAGCAAAAACCAATTTAGTTTCAGTATAGTATAAAAACCCTTAGATGTATTTTTTCTAAAAATTATTTTTGCAACATAATTGCATAAACAAAATTTATAATTTATTTTTGCAACATAATTGCATAAACAAAATTCTTATGAAAAAATTAAATGCCTATTTTTTGATCTTTGCTTTGATTTTTGCCTTTGCTTGCAAAAAAGACAATCACGATCATGCCCACGAATCGGAACTGATCACGACCTTGCGTTATACCCTTGTGCCTGCTTCGGGCGGTGCGCCTATAGTCCTGACTTTCAAGGACTTGGACGGTAATGGTGGCAATCCTCCTGTGATTACGAATGGCATTTTGGCGGCAAATACGGTCTATAACGGCACGCTGGAATTGATGAATGAGTCCAAAACGCCTTCGGAAAATATTACTACCGAAATTCAAAACGAATCTACCGCACACCAATTTTTCTTTGTGGTTACAGGGGCAAGTTTGACGGTAAGATATGCCGACCAAGATACCAAAAACAAGCCTTTGGGACTAAAAACGCAAGTAACAACCCAACAAGCCAGTGCGGGCAAACTTCAGGTAGTTTTGCGACACGAACCCAACAAAGACGGGGCAAATGTAGCCAACGGAATCATCACGAATGCAGGCGGAGAAACGGATATTGAGGTGAATTTTGATGTTACGGTTCGGTAAAAAGATTTTTTTGGTAACTTTGCTTGCAAACTCTAAAAACGATGGAAAACGACAAGCATAAACCCATTTTTTCTGCCAAAGAACTGCGAACCAAAAGCAAAATGGCTTTTCCGAACGGGATTCCGAATCGAGAACAGAAAATCAAAATCGTTCGCCAGTGGCAGGAAATGATCCACACAGGAAAAGCTGACCGAAAAGAAGAAGAACTAAAACCTATTTTTCTTCCGCTTTTTTTTGGCGAAATACTGGGTTATGACTATAAAAACGCCCATAAATGGCATTTGCAACTCGAAAACAAATCTGAAACAGACAGCACCAAAGCCGATGCCGCTTTAGGTTTTTTTTCAATAGTTCCAAACCCTGCGGGTGCTGAAAACCAGCAGGGTTTAGTAAAACAAGACGTTCGGGCGGTGATCGAGATCAAAGATTCGAAAGAAGATTTTAACACACACAAAAAGGATTCGGCGGTCAGCCAAGCCTTTTCCTACGTTGCCAAATCGGGCGAACGCTGCAAATGGGTAATTTTGAGCAATTTCAAGGAAATTCGTTTGTACGCCTCGCATGATGCTACCAAGTTTGAAAAATTTGTCATTCTCGAACTTGACGGCGAAGACGAATTTGATCGGTTTTATTATCTTTTGGCAAACGGACAACTGTTTTTCGAAAAAAATATTTCGCCTGTAGATACGCTTTTGGCGAATCGAATCGAGAGAGAACGAATTATTACGCAAGAATTTTACGAAAAATATACGCATTTGCGGGAAATATTTGTCCAACACCTCAAACTGCACAATCCGCAACACACCCCGCTTGACCTTTTGCAATACGCCCAAACGATTATCGACCGAGTGATTTTTGTGAGTGTCATCAAGGACTACGAGCTCATAAGGTTCAATACCTTGAAAAAAATCAAGGAAATTTCAGAGGAAAGCTGGGCAAACGATCAGCAGGAACTGTGGCGACAGCTCAAATATTTGTTCAGGGCTTTGGACAAGGGCATTCCCAAACGCATCGAGGCGTTCAATGGCGGACTGTTCAGGCACAATCCCCTCATTGATGAGTTGGTCGTGAAAGATGTTTTCATGAAACAACTTCTCGAACTCAACCAATACGATTTTGAAAGCGACCTGAATATCAATATTTTAGGGCATATTTTCGAGCAGTCGATTTCGGATATTGAGAACCTGAAAATTGAACTTTTGGAAGGAAAACAGGTCGAATACAGCGAAACAGACGAGGAAATTGTGTTCGAAAATGCCCAAAATTCGACAGGTTTGCGGAAAAAAGATGGCATTTTTTACACCCCCGAATACGTTACGGCTTATATGATCGAAAACTCTTTGGGCGAGTGGCTTGAGGAACAAAAAGAAAAAATTGGTTTGAATGATGAAAGCGAAAATTTAGCCCTTTGGGAACGCTATGCGGAAATTTTGCAAAGCGTAAAAATCCTCGATCCCGCCTGCGGAAGTGGGGCTTTCCTAACCCAAACCTTCGATTTTTTATTTGCCGAATGGACATTTGTTTTTACGGCTGTCAAAAAAATAAAAGGCGAAATTTTGGATAAAAACAGCATTTTTAGCAAAACTTTTACCCAAATCAAAAAAGACATTATCAGTAACAACCTTTTCGGAGTCGACCTGAACTACGAAAGTGTCGAGATCACCAAACTCGGACTTTGGTTAAAATCGGCAAGCAAAAGCGATCCTTTGGCGCTTTTGGACGACAATATCAAAGTCGGCAATTCGCTAATTTCCGATCCTGCGGTTTCCGAAAAAGCCTTTGATTGGGAAAAAGAATTTGCGGAAATTAGGCAAAATGGCGGGTTCGATCTGATCGTGGGCAATCCTCCGTATGTGGAAAGTAAAAGGTTAAAACCTTACAGTGAATATTTTGCAAAAAACTATAATTGCTATGCAGGAACAGCCGATCTGTATGTTTATTTTTATGAATTAGGCTATAAACTGCTTAAACCTTCGGGACTGCTCAATTTCATTAGTTCGAATAAGTTTATGAAAACAGGTTATGGCGAAAATTTACGCCAATTACTTGCTAATCAGCAACTTATTCAAATTATTGATTTTACAGATTATCGGGTTTTCGAGGACGCATTGGTCGCAAGTTCGATTGTTTTGTTTAGAAAATCTACCCCACAAGAACAGATCAAAGTTTGCTTTGTCAAACAAGATTTGCAAGAATTTAAAAACTTAAAAGAATACATTTCGGCAAAGCATTTTTGGGTAAAAAGTGCCAATTTGGACAAAGAAATATGGTTTTTATCGGCAAATGGAAAATTGCCTTTGAAACGGAAAATAGAAGAAAATAGCACCAAGTTGAAAAATTTGCAAGATGTTCAAATTTTCAGGGGCGTTACCACAGGTTACAACGAGGCTTTCATTATTGATGTGGATACCCGAAAACGTTTGATCAAAGAAAATTCTAAAAATGCAGAATTAATCAAACCGCTTTTACAAGGTCGAAATATTCGAAAATGGTTTTATGAAGAAAGTAATTTATATATGATTTTTACAAGAAAAGGTATTGATATTTCGCAATACAAAGCGATTGAGCAATATCTTTCGACATTTAAAAATCATTTGGAAGCAGGAAAAGGTAGAAAAGCGGGATCGTATCAATGGTATGAAATTCAAGACAATACGGCTTATTATCCTGAATTTGAAAAACCAAAAATTATTTGGGGACTTACGGCGGACAAATGGGCGTATTGTTATGATGACAAAGGGCATTTCTTGCCAAGCAACGGTTATCTTTTGACTTCCGAAAAAGTACCCTTGTTTTATATTTTGGGCATTTTGAATAGTCGATTAATGCGTTTTTATTTCAATTTTATTGGCATTATGACCGCAGGCGGCGCTTTTACCCTAAAATATGATACGATTGCCGAATTTCCTTTTCGAGAGGTTTCGCCTGAAAATCAGGCATTTATGACTGAAAAAGTAAGTCAAATTCTTGCTTTACAAAAAGATTTGCGAAAAACACAAAGCAATTTCTTAGAACTTGTCGAAGCCAATTTTCAAGTACCCAAAATTTCAAGAAAATTGGAAAAATGGTACGAATTTGATAAAAGCGTGTTTTTACAAGAATTAGAAAAGCAAAAAGTTGAAATTCCGATGCGCAAGCAAAAAGATTTTTTTGAATTTTTTACAGAAGAACAAGAAAGCGTAAAAACCTTATCTTTTCAGATACAAAGCCTTGAAAATGAGATCGATAGTTTGGTTTTTGAAATTTACGGTTTGACCGAAGAAGAAATAAAAATCGTAGAAAATGGGTAGGAAAGGGCGGTTTTTTCGAAAGTAAAAAGGCTAAAGCCAATTTTATAGTTTATAAAAATTATCATGTTATCTATTATTTTTCGCTTATTTTTATTCACAAACTTTGTTTTTTTGCCTTATTTGGTTTTTTCCCAACATTGTACCTTGAAAATTTCGGGTTATGTGGGCGATCAGTTTGCTCGCAATCCTCTCGAATTGGCAAATATTTATGTGGAGGAAACAGCCAAAGGCACAAGTGCGGACTCGAAAGGTTTTTTCAAAATAGAAAATTTGTGTGCAGGAAATTATCACCTTCGGATCAGCCATGTGAGTTGTGAAAGTTGGCGCGTATTTCTAAAAATAAGCCAAGATACTGTAATTTCGGTGTTTTTGGCGCATCATGAGGAGTTTTT
>JAAFHK010000027.1 GCA_013297565.1 Cytophagales bacterium | reverse complement strand
CCACAAGGTGGCGGTTTTAAAAGTTTGAACGTTACAACCCGCAAAATGCTTGGTTTGTACGCCAATATCCGTCCTTGTATTTCTTATCACCCTTTTGTAAAAACCAAACACCCAATTATGGATTTGGTGATTGTTCGTGAGAACGAGGAGGATTTGTACGCAGGGATCGAACACCGCCAGACTGATGAAGTGATGCAGTGTTTGAAACTCATCACGCGTCCTGGCACAGAAAAAATCGTGCGTTATGCTTTCGAATATGCTCGTCAATACGGTCGCAAAAAAGTAACTTGCTTCAGTAAAGATAACATCATGAAACTTACGGACGGCTTGTTCCACAAAATTTTTGATGAAATTGCTAAAGAATACCCAGATTTGGAAAACGAACATTGGATCGTAGATATTGGTGCGGCAAAACTTGCCGATACTCCTGAAGCCTTTGATGTGATTGTCATGCCAAATCTTTACGGTGATATTTTGTCGGACATTGCCGCCCAAATTACAGGTTCTGTAGGTTTGGCGGGTTCGGCTAATATTGGTCAGGGCTGTGCTATGTTTGAAGCTATTCACGGTTCTGCTCCTCGCAGAGCTAACCAAAATTTGGCTAATCCTTCAGGCTTGCTTTTGGGTGCAGTGCAAATGTTGGTGCATATTGGGCAGGCAGATGTTGCCGAAAAAGTACAAAATGCGTGGCTGAAAACCCTCGAAGATGGCGTACATACTTACGATATTTTCAAAGAAGGTACAAGCAAAGAAAAAGTAGGCACTAAAGAATTTGGGCAGGCGGTGATCAGCCGTTTGGGACAAAAACCAACCCAACTCAAAGGCGTAAGCTATGCCAATGCGGGCAAACCTATCGAAGTGAAAATTTCGAAACCAACTCCTGCTAAAAAAGATTTGGTAGGCGTAGATATTTTCTTGCATCATGCAGACCGTAATGCTAATAATTTGGGTGATAAAATCAAAGATTTGAAGACAGCCAACCTAAAATTTAGTATGCTTACCAATCGGGGCGTGAAAGTATATCCTGATGGTTTTGCTGAAACTTTCTGTACCGATCACTGGCGCTGCCGCTATAAATCTGATAAACCAATCCAGTACAGCGAAGTAATCGAGCTAAGTCAAAAATTCATGGCTTTAGGTTTGGACATTATCAAAACCGAAAACCTTTGCAATTTTGACGGAGAAGCGGGTTACTCTATGGGACAAGGACAATAATTTTTTGAGATCAAACAAAAAGCCTTGTAGGTTCTATGAACCTGCAAGGTTTTTTGTTTTTTTATAAAGAAAACACTTTAAATTTATCAAAAACAAATACCTTTGTAAGTTTTTCCGAAACTTTACCCTTTTTTTCATGAAACTTTCTGCATTCAAATTTGACTTGCCTGATGACGCAATAGCCAAACACCCTACTCCAAACCGCGATGAATCGCGTTTGATGGTTCTGAACCGCAAAACAGGGCAAATCGAACATAAAATTTTTAAAGATATTTTGGATTATTTTGATGACGGGGACGTAATGGTGATTAACGATACGAAAGTTTTTCCCGCCCGCTTGTATGGCAACAAAGAAAAAACAGGTGCGCAAATCGAGGTTTTTTTGTTGCGGGAGTTAAGCGTAGATGCCCATCTCTGGGACGTTCTGGTCGATCCTGCCCGTAAAATTCGG
Source organism: Cytophagales bacterium (assembly GCA_013297565.1). Classification (GTDB taxonomy): domain Bacteria; phylum Bacteroidota; class Bacteroidia; order Cytophagales; family Thermoflexibacteraceae; genus JAAFHK01. Next base: position 17,100 of record JAAFHK010000027.1, on the reverse strand, counting down.
GTTGGGAACAAATTGTATTTTGGTGATGGAGAATTGGTGGCAGAAGTCATTGATAACACAACTTCGAGAGGGCGCACAATCCGTTTTTTGTTCAGTGGTTCGGACGAAGATTTTTATAGAACCATCAATGAGTTGGGTGAAACCCCAATCCCAAAAGACCTCGAACGCATGGCTGTTCCCGAAGATAGGGAACGTTATCAAACTATTTTTGCTAAGCACGTAGGAGCAGTTGCCGCCCCGACAGCAGGCTTGCATTTTACGCCACATTTGCATAAACGGCTGGAAATCAAGGGAGTAAAATTTGCTCCGATCACTATGCACGTAGGTTTGGGAACTTTTAGAGAGGTTGATGTTGAGGATTTGACCAAGCACAAAACCGATTCTGAAAACTATGAAGTGGGCGAAAAAACAAGCGAAATCGTCAATGAGGCTTTGGACAGACGCAAAAAAGTATGTGCGATTGGAACTACTTCGCTAAAGTCTTTAGAAACTTCGGTTTCGGCATCGGAACGCCTCAAACCAAGCAAAGGTTGGACAGATAAATTTATTTTTCCGCCTTACGATTTCAAAATTGCTTCGGCTTTGGTGAGTAATTTTCACAAACCATATTCCACGCTTTTGATGATGGTTTGCGCCTTCGGAGGCTATGATCAGGTCATGAATGCTTACGAGGTGGCTGTGAAAGAAAAATATAGATTTTTTACCTACGGTGATGCGATGTTGATTATTTGATACAATATTTTTCCAAACCTTGTGTGGTTTCGAAACCCGCAAGGTTTTTTGAGTCTGTCCCAAACTTCAATTTTCAATCAAAATGCTCAAAAATTTTAAAATTGTAAAAACAGAAATTCTTTCCGATAATTGGTATGTTCTGCGAAAAATCACGTACGAATATTTGGACAAAAACGGCGTTTTACAAACCCAACAGAGAGAAGCCTACGATAGAGGGAACGGAGCAGCGATTTTGCTTTATAACGAATCGCAAAAAACGGTGATTTTGACCCGGCAGTTTCGTTTGCCGACTTTTGTCAATGGAAATGAAACAGGCATGATGATTGAGGCTTGTGCGGGTTTGCTCGACGAAGATAATGCTGAAGACTGCATCAGGCGGGAAACCGAAGAGGAAACAGGTTATAAGGTTTCTGAAGTTCGCAAAATATTCGAAGCCTATATGTCGCCTGGTTCTGTAACCGAAATTTTGCATTTTTTCATTGCCGAATATTCAAAAGAGATGAAAATAGGCGAAGGTGGCGGTTTGGAAGACGAACAGGAAAATATTGAAGTATTGGAAATTGGTTTTGAAAAAGCACTAAAAATGGTAGAAAACGGCGAAATAAAAGATGCCAAAACGATTATGTTGATCCAGTATTTGAAAATCAAAGGTATTTTGTAAAACCTGAAATTTGCCATGAAAATCCAAATTGCGAATCCCATTTATGACGTAGTTTTCAAGTTTCTGATGGAGGACAGCAAAGTAGCCAAAACGCTACTTTCTGCTTTGATCGGGCAGGAAATTATTGAACTCGATTTTTTGCCACAGGAAATGAGTATGCGTTTGGGAGCAAAACGGAAAACCAAAACCCAAACAGCCGTAGATAAATTTTCTCTGACCATTTATCGCATGGATTTTTCTGCCAAAATCCGCACACCCGAAGGTTCTCAACAGATCATTATTGAATTGCAAAAAGCGCGTTTGTACGAAGACATTACTCGTTTTCGGGCTTATTTGGGCAAACAGTATCAAAATCAAGATTTTTTTGTGTGGTTGCGTGATTCGAAGAAAAAATACAAAGCGGGAATTCCTATTTTTGCGATATATTTTTTGGGTTACGAATTGGAGGCACTTTCAAAAATTCCTGTAGTTTTGGTTGATAATTTGGTGCGAGATCGTTTCACCAAAAATATTTTAGATAAAAATGAGCCTTTTATTAGTTCACTTTTTCATGAAGGCATGATTGTGAATGTCCCCGCCCTAAAAGGCAAAAGACGGGACGAAGTGGAAAAATTGTTGAGTATTTTTGATCAATCAAATCGCAGCAAAGATTTTCATATTTTAAATGTTAGCGAGCAGGATTTTCCTGAAGCCTACCAAAACATTATCAGACGTTTGCAAGCCGCTTCGCAGGACGCAGAAATGCTCGAAAAAATGTTGGTAGAAGATCAAGTTATGACCGAATTTCAGCAATTAGAAGAAGCCCTCGAACAAGCCGAAGTCAAACTCAATGTTGAACGCAAAGCAAAAGAAGAAGCTGAAATAAAATTAAACACCGAACAACAAGCCAAAGAACAAGCCGAAGCCAAAGCAGAACAAGCCGAAGCCAAAGCAGAACAAGCCGAAGCCAAAGCAGAACAAGCCGAAGCCAAAGCGGAACAAACTTTACAAAAATTAGTTTCGGCGGTAAAAATGCTTTCTGAACAAGGTTTGTCGATTGAAAAAACGGCTGAAATGTTTGGAATTAGTGAAAAAGAAGTGCGAAATATGCTTTCCACGTAACGAAAAATATGCGAAAACTAAGTATGGATGAACTCGAACGGGTTGCTCCTATCGATTATCAAACCCAAACTCATGCCAATTTATTACTTGTTCTGGATAATATTCGCAGTATGAACAACATTGGTTCGGCTTTCAGAACGGCTGATGCTTTTGGGATTCCACAAATTTATCTTTGCGGAATTACGGCGCAACCGCCACACCGCGAAATTCACAAAACGGCTTTGGGCGCTACCGAAACAGTCGAGTGGAAATATGTTGAAAATACGGTCGAAGTTTTGCAAAGCCTTAAAAAGGAAGGTTTTACTTTAGTAGCAGTCGAACAAACGGATACAAAAGTGTATTTGCAAGATTTCAAGATAGACCAAACCCAAAAATATGCTTTTATTTTTGGTAACGAAGTTTTTGGCGTGTCGGAGGAAGCTATTGCGTGTTGTGATTTGGCTCTCGAAATCCCCCAGTTTGGTTCAAAACACTCTTTTAATATTTCCGTAGCCTTGGGGATTGTGATGTGGGAGGTGGTAAAGCAAATGATTTGAAATCATTTTTTATTCTTTAGAGTTTGTGAATAAATTGGTAGCATACCCTTTAGGGTGTGCCAATGTGCTGATTTTCAAGTTATTATAAACACCCTAAAGGGCGTTACGCATTTATTCATAAACGTTTTTCTAAGAAAAAGTATTTTTGGATTAATTCAATAGTTGACTTTCCCACAAGAATTTTGAGACAAGTAAAAATATGCGGCAAACTGTAGCCTAATTCCGCAACCATTTTTTTCCAAAAACCGAACGCCGCCTTGCGATCTTTGTCCAAATAGGCGTGAATGGCACAATAACGATAGGAATAGCCTTTCAATATTTTTTGCTCATTGTCCGAAAAGTCTAATTTTTCCAATAAATAGTCCATTGCCCGCAAACGGTTCGAGATGACTCGCTGGTTATTAGCAGTCGAACGTTGGGCGTGATCAGCAACGGTTACAGTAACCGAATCGCTGATATAAATGGCTTGATTTTTCAAATTCATGAGGTTAAAAATCCAGTCTTCGAGGATATTAAACTCGACAGAAAAAGGGTAGGGTAGGGGCAATTTGGCACAAACCAAAACGCCAATATTGCTTCCTTGCAGTAAAATCCGATAATCATAAAAACCTTCAGGATAAATATAAGAACCTGAATAGTGCCAACGCCCGCTGTCCTCTACTATTTTGTATTTATTGGTGAAAAAACGGCAATCAGGATACAAATTGATTTTCTCGAAAAAACAAGCCAAATGATCAGGGTGCATATAATCATCAGAATCGAAAAAAACAGCATATTTTCCCTGTGCCTTCGCCAAACCAAAATTTCGAGCTATTGAGCGTTCCTCATTTTTTTTATAAAAATAATTCAAACGTTTTTCCGTCCCAAAGTGTCGTTTTATCAAATCTTCTGTTCCGTCTTTGCTTCCATCATCAACTACAATGAGTTCGAAATCAACGAATTGTTGTTCGAAAATGGATTGCAAAGTGGGTAAAATTCGATCAGCCCGATTGTATGTTGGCATAATAATCGAAAAAAATGGAGTAGCGTTCATCGAATGATTACTTTTTGGTTGTGTTATAATTACCTTTGCATTATTGCAATGAGGGCAGTTTATTTTTACATTCATTCCACACATGAGGTAAAGTTAAGCCCTTTTTACCTATTTTAAAAACAGCATACATTCTGTAACACAACCGAAAATTTTTATTCAAAAATACCTTTTTCTTGCTTTTTTAGCAATTATTTTTCAAAAAACAAATAGAAAATTTTGAAGGTCGGAAACGTCCGACGTTCAAAATTTTCTCAACAAAACTCCTGAAGTAAATTCCAAAGCAGTTCGACTTGTTTTTCACTGACGTTCGTTTGCCCAAAAACCGCCCGAATGGTATAAATGCCTTTGAGTTTGGTATGCGTCAAATAAACCTTGCCTGTAGCGTTCAGTTTCGCCAAAAGTTGTTCGTTCGCAAGATTTATTTTTTCTGTATTGTCCTCATTTTCAGGCAAATACCTAAAACAAACCAAATTAAACTCAACAGGAGCTAATATCTCGAAACGTTTGTCGGCTGCTAATTTTGCCTTGAAAATATCTGCCAAACGCAAATGTTCTCTAATTTTCGAGCGCAAACCTTCTGCCCCAAAACTTCGCATCACAAACCACAATTTTAAAGACCTAAATCTTCGCCCTAACTGCACTCCCCAATCCCGATAATTATTCACGACTTTATCCAAAGGTGTTTTCAAATATTCGGGCAAAATTTCAAAGGTTTTCAACAAAATTCCTTTGTCTTTTACGTAGTATGCCGTACAATCGAAATTGGTAAAAAGCCATTTGTGCGGATTAAAAACATAACTGTCGGCGTGTTCCAAACCTTCCAGAATCCAGCGTTTTTCGGGCAAGATTGCCGCCGAACCCGCAAAAGCCGCATCTACGTGCAACCATATACCGTATTTTGTGCAAATTTCGGCTATTTCTCTTAAAGGATCGACCGCTGTCGAGCTTGTCGTCCCGATACTTGCTATTACGCAAAGCGGAGTTTTATCGTTTTGCAAATCTTCTATGATCCTTTTTTCCAAATTTTCGGCAATCATAGCAAACCGATCATCAACGGCAATTTTTTGCAAATTGTCGCTTCCCAAACCCGCAATGCGAACGGCTTTGTCGATAGAGGAGTGCGTTTCGGTCGAGCAGTAAAGAGTAAAAGATTGATTTTCAAAACCTTGCGTATTGATCTTGAAATTGGTTTTTCGTTCTCTTGCCGTCAGGATTGCACAAAGCGTAGCGGTCGAGGCGGTATCTTGGATTACGCCATGCCAATCTTTGGGCAAACCGCACAAATCTGCCAACCATTCCATCATGCGCTGCTCGAGTTCGGCAACGGCAGGCGAAGTTTGCCAAATCATGCCCTGTGCGCCCATTGCCGCTGTGAGCATTTCAGCCAAAACCGAAGGTGCGCTACTATTGGCAGGAAAATACGCCATAAAAGCGGGGTGTTGCCAATGCGTCATGCCTTTGACGATAATTTGCTGAAAATCAGTCATAATTGCTTCAAAACTTTCGCCCGAATCGGGAGCCGTAGCGGGGAGTTGTTTGTAAATCTCAAAAGGTTCGACTTGGGCTTTTACGGGCAAACTTTCGATATTTTCCCAATAATCGGCAATCCAATCGACTATTTGATGAGCATTTTTTCTAAATTCGTTTTGGTTCATGGTTATTATACTAAAAATGGTTACAAATTACACATTTTAATAGATTTTATGAATAAATCTGTATCGTACCCTTCAGGGTGCGTGTATTTAACTGATTTTCAATAAATTACAAACACCCTAAAGGGCGTTTTACAAATAATTACCTAAATTTTAATTTTTTGTGTTTTTCTAAACATCAAAAATACCACTGCCCCCAAACTTGCCGCACTTGCCGCCCAAAACGCCCACGCAAATTGGGCAGGTTTGTTGTCATAAAGTGCCATGCCAAGCCAAGAACCCACACCAATCCCAATTTCTAAGGCAATATAAACGGTAGCTAAGGCTTGCGCGCGCCTATCTTCGGGGGCAGTATCGATAGCCCAAGCATAAATCACAGGCGGAGCAAGTCCCATAAAAATACCAAAAATAGCTGTAGCCGCTATAATTTGGGGGGCAGATTGTGCCATTCCCATCAAAAAAAGTCCAAATGCCAAACCCAAACCACCCACTTTCAGGACAATTTCACGCCCGTAACGGTCTGAGGCTTTTCCGCCTACCAACCGCGCCGCCATTGCCGCAACCGTAGCGATCATCATGAGAAAACCTTTATTGCCCAAGTCCCAATGCTCGCTAAGGTCGGGCGAAAGAATGAGCATCATGCCAAAAGCAAGGTACAAAAGCACCATGACAACACCTGCCGAAAGAGCCGAAGGTTCGATGATTGCCGAAGGCGAAAGTTTTAAGAGGGAAAAAGTAAATTTTTGACGTTTTTGTAAGGTTTCGGGCAGAAAGAAAAGAATCACAAGGGCAAAAAAAGTGATCAAAGCCGAAACCCCAATCATGGCATCAAAAGAAAAAGTTTGGGTAAGGTAACTCCCCAACACAGGCGAACCCGACATGGCTAAACTTCCGCTAAAACCGATCATGCCCAAACCTTCGCCTCGCCTGCTAACAGGCACAATATCAGCCACATACGCCGAATTGCCCGTAGGCGTAAAACCCGTAGAAAAGCCATGCCCCAGACGCAAAAGTAAAAAAATAAAAACCGTTTCGACAAAAGGATACGCCATAGTACAAACCAAACTGACGGCAATGCCAATAAAAATAACAGGGATACGCCCAATAGTATCGGCTAATTTGCCGCTAAAAGGGCGAGAAATGCCAGCCGTAATGGTAAAAAGCGTAATAATCCAACCTTTGTAAGCCGCACCGCCCAAGCCTTCGAGTCTTTCGGGCAGTTCGACAATGATCATATTGAAACTCCCAAAAAAAAGAAAAGTCGATAGACACAAAAGCAAAAAATGGGGCGTATAAAGTTTTTGAGCAGGATATTCCATGAATTTGGGAATAAAAAACTATTCTTTGGGTTTAAATATAGGCAAAACACCGCGAATGGGTGAAAAAAGCATAGCCAAAACAAAAAACAAGCCCGACATGGTTGCCATGGCTCCCGCTATCGAGCCGTCGAGCCATTTGGCAAGGTAATAACCTGAAAATGAAACCATTACGCCAATAAAGGCACTTAAGAAAAGCATACGGCGAAAATCGAAAGTAAGCAAATAGGCGGTGGCGGGCGGCACTATCATCAGCGCTACTACCAAAATAGCCCCGACCGATTCGAAAGCGGCAACGGTGGTCAAAGAAACCGCCCCCATCAAAACGTAATGCCAAAGCGTAACCGAAAAACCCAAAGCCGCCGCAAAAGGTGGATCGAAAGTGGTCAAAAACAGTTCTTTATAGGCAATTCCAATTCCTAAAACTATCAAAACCAAAATACTGCCCATAATCCATACGACTCTTGGTCCCAAATTTAGCCCTGATTCACTAAGCCAAAGGTCTAAAGGCACATAAGCAATTTCGCCATAAAGTACGCAATCCTGATCGAGGTCGACCTGTTCGGCAAAGGCGGTGATCAGCACTACGCCCAAAGCAAAAAGCGAGGTAAAAGTAATGCCAATGACCGCATCGGATTGGATTTGGGCTTTTTTATGAAAAAACTCGATCAAAAAAGTAGTCAGCAAACCCAAAAGTCCCGCCCCAATCAACATTGCCAAAGTATTCCGCCCGCCTGAAAGCCAAAAAGCAAAAAATATGCCTGGTAAAATGCTATGCGAAATAGCATCACCGACCATTGCCATTTTGCGTAGAACCAAATAACAGCCCAAAAGTCCGCAACTTACGGCAGTAAGCGAAGCCGCCAAAATAGTCCAAAATGCGTCCATGCTTTGTTTTTTTCTTAATTTTGAAACAAAGATAATAATATACTCTAAATAAAATGGTTTTCACGTAGAAACGAACATTCTTGTTCGTTTCTGTGGCGAATAAGAATGTTCTCCGTACCAAACTAATTTTGATTCAGAATAAATTACATTTGCGACATGAAAGTTAGCGTACTGATGCCCGTTTTTAACGGTGAAAAATATTTGGCGGAAGCGATTGGGAGCATTTTGAAACAACATTTTACGGATTTCGAATTGTTGATTATCAACGACTGCTCGACAGACAGCACCGAAAATATTGTTTTGTCCCAGACCGACAGCCGAATCCGTTACCTAAAAAACGAACAAAATTTGGGTTTGGCGGCAAGCCTCAACAAAGGCATGGGTTTGGCTCAAGGCGAATATGTGGCTCGAATGGATTGTGATGACTTTAGCTTGCCCGAACGTTTGGCGGAACAAGTGGCTTTTTTAGACCAAAATCCCCCTATTCATATTTGCGGAACGTGGGTGCAGGCTTTTCGTGAAAAATGGGAAATGTTTTGGGAATACCCGACCGATCCTGATCATATTCGTTGCCAAATGTTATTTAATTGCTGCGTGGCGCACCCCTCGATCATGATTCGCAAACAAGCATGGCAGGACTTAGGTTTGGCTTACGATCCTGCGTTACGCTATGGGGAAGATTACGAACTTTGGTTAAGGGAAAATTTGCAGATTCGTTTTGCCAATATTCCGAAAGTGCTTTTGCGTTATCGCCTGCACCAAAAACAAATGAGCAAAACCCAAACCGATCTTTCCCAATCTGTTCCTTTCCAAATTCGTACAAAAGCCCTTTCAAAACTTACGGAAATGACTGAAAATGAACAAGTTTGGCACGAAACCCTAAGCCGAGAACAGTACGAAACAAGTCTTGAATATTTCAAGAACATAACAAATTGGCTTTGGAAATTGCGAAAAGCGAATTTGGAAAAAAAACTATATCCTGAACCTGTTTTTAGCGAAGTAGTTTTTTGGCGGGGTTGGTGGAATGTGGTTTTATTTTTGAAAAAAGAAAAGAAATTAAGTTTGCGGATTTTGTCCCAGATTGTTTTTTCGCCCTTCGCTTTGTATGTTTTGAGGAAAAAATTGGGTTTTAAAACCTAATATTACCATTCATTTCGCACTATTTCCGCAATACTTGCCGAATCCAAACCACATTCTTCGTGCAGTTCTTCTATTTTTCCTTGTTCTATAAAACGGTCGGGAATCCCCAAACGCTTAACGGGTTTCGAAATGCCACAGTCCGCCATGTATTCCAAAATTGCCGTTCCAAAACCGCCCATCAAACAACCGTCCTCTACGGTTAGGATTTTTTCATAATTAGCAAAAACATAATCCAAAACTGCCGTATCCAAAGGTTTCACAAAACGCATATCGTAATGTGAAGGGTTAATTCCCTCATTTTCAAGCATTTCGAAAGCATGGACAACTGCATTGCCAATATGTCCAATGGACAAAACGGCTATTTTCGAACCCTTGCGGATCAGGCGAGCTTTGCCAATTTCTATTCGTTCAAAAGGTTTTTTCCAATCGACTGTAACACCCTTGCCTCTTGGATAACGAATCGCTATAGGTAATTGAAAATCAGGTAATTGCGAAACAAACATCATATTTCGTAACTCAACTTCGTTCATGGGCGCACAAACGACCAGATTCGGGATACAACGCAAATATGCCAAATCGAAAGCCCCTTGGTGAGTTGCTCCGTCCTCGCCGACAATCCCCGCCCGATCCAAACAAAAAACCACTTTGAGTTCTTGCAAACAAACATCATGAATGAGTTGATCGTAGGCACGTTGCAAAAAAGTCGAATAAATAGCACAAAATGGCACAAAACCCTGCGTAGCCAAACCTGCGGCAAAAGTAACGGCGTGCTGTTCGGCAATTCCTACATCGAAAGACTGCAAAGGCAAGTTTTCTTTCAAAATTCGCATCGAAGAACCCGAAGCCATGGCAGGAGTTACGCCTACAATTTTTTCGTTTTCTTGTGCCAATTCCAAAAGCGTATGCCCAAAAACATCTTGGTATTTGGGTGCGCCCTGTTTGTCCTGTTCGAGCTGGACGGCATTGATAATGCCTGTAATTTTATTGAAAGTACCAGGGGCGTGCCACGTGATCTGATCGTGTTCGGCTTTGGCAAAACCCTTGCCTTTTTTGGTGCGAAGGTGCAAGAAATGAATCCCTTTTTTCTCTCGAATGTTTTGTAAAGTATTGATTAGCAGGGTAATATCGTGCCCGTCAATTACTCCAATATAATTCATTCCCAAATTTTCGAATAGATTGGGTTTGTGTTTTTCGATCTGTTGCAAATGCTCATGCAAAGCTCCGACATTCGGATCAATCGACATTTTGTTGTCGTTCAAAATCACCAATAAATTCGTATTTGGCGGTTCTACGCTAATATTGTTCAAAGCCTCGAAGGTCATACCGCCCGTCATACTTCCGTCCCCAATGACCGCAATGGCAAAATGGTCGTTTTTGAGCAAACGGTTCGCTACAGCCATGCCCAAAGCCGCCGAAATAGAGGTCGAAGAATGTCCTGTCCCAAAACTATCAAAAATGCTTTCTTTGCGGTTTGGAAAACCCGCCAAGCCTTGATATTTGCGGTTTTGGTCAAAAATTTCCCGCCTTCCTGTGAGGATTTTATGTCCATACGCCTGATGCCCCACGTCCCAAATGAGTTGATCTTCAGGAGTTTGGAAAACGTAATGCAAAGCAACCGTTAGCTCGACCACACCCAAACTCGCCCCCAAATGCCCACCATGCAGGGAAACCGTATCAATAATAAAATCCCGCAATTCGGAACAGACTTGCGGCAAATGCCCAAGCGACAAACGGCGTAAATCGGGCGGATACTGTAATTGGCTTAATAAATTTCCTGCAATCGCTTTCATGGGCAAACCAAATCTTTTTAGAGAAAACAAAACTATGCAAATAAATAGAGTTTGATCAAAAAAACAGCGAAATAAAACAATTTCAGTATCTTGTAAAACTAAAGTTGAATACAAATTTTTAAAACTAATAAAACACATGGAAATCCTTATCAAAATTATTATTGGGCTAATTGCTCTGATCCACACCTATATTATGTGGTTCGAAATGTTTGCGTGGGAAACGCGCGGGCGCAAAGTATTTAGGAATTTTCCTGCCGATCTTTTTACGCCAACCAAGGTTTTGGCGGCGAATCAGGGTTTATACAACGGCTTTTTGGCGGCGGGTTTGTATTGGACTTTTTTGATCGAAAATGCGGAATGGCGAACCAATATTTCTTTGTTTTTCCTGTCCTGTGTGGCTGTAGCAGGGCTTTATGGCACATTTACCGCCTCGAAAAAAATATTTTTCGTACAAGCACTGCCCGCCCTGATTGGGATTCTTTTGGTATTTCTGAACAGGTAGAATCGCCTTTGCAGGTCAAAAGGCTTGCAAAAGCAATTCTACGCCTCAAGCATTTGCTTGATTGCATTATGAGTTTGGTCTTTTATTTGCGCCAGTTCCTCTATAGTAAATCCTTTTGTGTCTATAGGTTTGCCAAATTCAATCGTGATGCGTCCTGGACGCAGGTAGCTGAAATCGTGCGGACAGAGATTGCGCGAATTTTTGATTGCCATGGGAATTATTTGGGTCTGCGTTTCGATAGCCAACCAAAAAGCCCCATCATAAAATTTTCGAAGCAGTTCGGGCGTTCTATTCATGCTTCCTTCAGGAAAAAAAACAATGTGAATGCCTTTTTCAAGTTTTTTGCGGATTTCGACCAAGCTATTGCGCCGACTTACAGGATCGCTACGATCAACTGTAACGCCTATGTATCGAAAAACGAAGCCGAAAATAGGGTAACTTAGAATTTCTTTTTTGCCCAAAGCCTTAAACTGTTCGGGAATGGAGGCAATCAAAGCAGGCGAATCAAGAAAAGAACCGTGATTAGCCGTAAAAATATAAGCCGTATCTTTTTTGAGATTTTCCAAACCTTTGACTTTGAAAAAAATGCCACTTAGCGTACAAAAACCCATTCCCCAAATCCGCATGACCCAGTGCGCTATGCGCCCGCCCTGTTTTTCCGAAATCATGATTGGAATAATCACAAAAGGAAGCGAGAGCAACATAAGCCACCCAAAATTGAACCATGTCCATAAGAGAAGAATCTTGGACAAAAAACGGACAAGGTTAGTCATAATTTTTAAACATAAAATTAACACACAATTAATTAACCTTAGAAAGATGCAAATTTGCAAAAAAAATACTATATTTACGATCAAAGACCATAACATGATGTACCGTTTTTCTAAATTTATTTTCACTTCTCTACTTTTGGTTTTTTCAGCCCATGTGCAGGCTCAACCTGAAGTAGAAAATTATCCGCGCCGCGCCACCTACGATACGGCGTATATCCAAACTTATGTCGATCAGTTGATTATCAGGGGTTTAGGAATTAAAAAATCCAATCGACTCAATCTCCAAAATGGTAAAAGTGAAAAAGTGCTTTCGTACCGCCCAAACGAAAACTTAAACTTAGGTTTTGGATTTAATTATAAGTTTGTTGGATTAAACTTGGCTTTTGACCTCCCTTTTATCAATAATGATGATAATAAATATGGTCATACCTCTATTTTTGACCTACAATTAACCGTTTTTGCCCCTACTTTTGGTTTGAATACTTATTACCAAACCTACAAAGGCTTTTATATAGACGATCCGCAAAAAGGCAACCCTAATTGGACTGAAAAAATGGCTTATCCGCAACGCCCCGATTTGCGTACGGTAAATGCAGGAGCAGAGTTTTATTATATTTTTAACCACAAACGTTTTTCGCAAAGGGCTACTTTTGTCCAAAACGAACGCCAAAAACGAAGCGCAGGTTCTTGGTTAGCGGGTTCTTACCTAAATTTGTTTAGTGCCAAAGCCGATTCGAGTTTTTTACCCAAACACCTGCACCACACCATCGAACGTAACCAAGATGCCCAAAACGTTACACTTTGGCATGGTGGAATTTCGGGTGGTTATATTCATACTTTCGTTATCAAAAAATATTTTTACATCACACTTTCTGCCGAACTGGGCATTGGTTTGCAAGACAGACGATATTTGGGTAGAAAAGGTCTGCTAACAGAAGAATGGGGCTTGGGCAACAAATTCAAATCTCGCTTGGGTTTTGGCTACAATGGACAGAAATACTTTGCTGGTATTTCAAGCATTATGGATAATGTTCGCCTCACCACCGAAAAAAATACCTCTTTGGAAAGTTCTCTTATGCAATTTAAGTTTTTTATGGGGCGGAGGCTTGATTTCGACCATCGGAAAGTGGCAAAAAATATTTTTAAGAAACAACAAAAGCTATGAAGCGACTCATATTCTTGTTTTTCAACCTTTGCTTGAGTATTTCCTATGCTCAACCTACTGAATTTAAGGCAGATAGCCTCGAAAAAATACTTGAAACTCGTATTGCCGACACGCTTCGCACAGGTATTTTACTCCAACTTTCCAAACATTACGGCTGGAGTGGAGCAAACCCCAAGCTGGCTCTGCAATATGCTCAAGAAGCCCTAAAAATATCCGAAAAAACGAAAGATACGGCGCGACTTGTCATGGCTTACAAGCATCTTTCAACGGCTTATAGCAATTTTAGCAATTACTCACAAATGCTTCAGTATGCTTTCAAAACACTATCTTTAGCTGAAAAAATAAATGATAAACTCTTGACAGCCAATACTTTATATGATCTTTCCTTTGTTTATCGTTTGCAAAAAGAATACGATAATGCTATTCTATATGCCCAAAAAGGCTTGGCGGCCTGCACCCAATTGGAAAATAATGAAAAAGTACGCATGATTTTGACTAAGGCTTTGGGTGATGCCTATTCGAAACAACAAAAATATGACTCTGCCCTTTTTTATTTTTACCAAACCCGATCCTTTGCCCAAAAAATGCAAGAATATGTCAGCCTTGCTTCTTCGCACAATGCGATTGGCATTGTTGAGAGAGAAAGAAAACACTATGATTCGGCAAAATGGCATCATGAACAGGCTTTGGCGTTTTACCAAAAATCCAAATTTAACGGAGCAGAGGTGATTACTTTGAACAATTTGGCAATGCTTTTTTTGGCACAAAACAAAATTTCCGAATCGGAACGCTATGCTACAGAGGCTTTTCTAAAAGCTCAAAATATTAAAGTCCTTGAGTTTATCAAGACTTCAGCCGACATTCTGTACCAAATAAACCAACAAAAAGGCAATTTCGAACAGTCTTTGCTTTATTTTCAAACAGCAACAAGCATCAAAGACAGCCTTTTTAGTGCAGAAAAAAGCAAGGCTATTTCGGAAATGCAAGCAAATTATGATTTTGAAAAGCAAGAACAAGAAATTGCGCTATTGAATAAAGACAATGCTCTTCAGAATACCATTTTATTGGCTTTGGGTGCTACTTTGGCTTTAATTGTAGGTATTTTGGGACTTGTTTATAAAGCAAGTTTGCAAAGAAAACGGGCAAATGAAGTTTTGAAGGAAAAAAACAGAAAAATCGAGATTCAGAATTACGAAATTTTGAGTCAGCACCAAGAATTACAGCAACAACAAGAAGAAATTATTGCTCAAAAGGATTATATCGAAAAGACAAACCAAGAATTGAGTGAAAAAAATAAAACCGTAGAGGACAGTATTTTGGCGGCGCGCAGTATTCAATATGCCCTATTGCCCCAGAAAAAGATATTTTTGGAAAGTTTTACAGATTATTTTATTGTTTATAAACCTAAAGATGTGGTTTCAGGTGATTTTTATTGGTCATATACTGATGAACACAATATTTACTTGGCTGTGGTCGATTGCACAGGGCATGGCGTGCCAGGGGCTTTTACTTCGATAGTTGGGAGTATGCTATTGAATAGGATTGTGGGAATTTATCATATCGACAAACCAGCTGAAATTTTAAACCAACTCCAAAATGAACTTAGTAAATTGATTGTGCAAAACCAAAGCGAGGAAATTAAAAGCGACATTGGTATGGACATAATTCTGTTAAGAATCAGCAAAAACAAGGAAAATATAAAATTGACTTTTGCGGGCGCTAAACGACCGCTTTTTTACTATGATTCGGCAGATAAAAAGTTAAAAAGTTTGATTCCTACCCGCCAATCGATTAAAACATGGCACGATAAACCCAAATTTTTTGGGGAACAAGAAATCACGCTTTCAAAAGATAGCATTTTGTACCTTAGCACTGACGGATTCCCAGATCAGAACAATCTACAAAGAGAAAGTATAGGTAGCTCGCGTTTTGCTCAAATTTTGGAGCAGTGTGCTCATTTGGATTTGGCAGAGCAAAAAAATGTTTTAGAAACTTTTTTTGAAAACCACAAAAGAGGCACTCTTCAACGTGATGACGTACTTGTTTTGGGTATTCGCCTCTAAAAATTTGTCAAAAAAATGACCTCTAAAAAAAGTAACAATTTTTTTAGAGGTCATTTTTTTATTTCTATTTTGGTCAAAAAAGCCCTATATTTTGTACGAAATGAGATTCATCTTAATTTTGGCATCGTCCATAAAGTCCTCCGCCTCCATAAGCAAATCATCATCATCAGGATCGGGATAAAACCAATTGACAGTAATCTGTTTTCCTTCCGCTTGCCACGTTTTTAGCTTGCGCAAAAGTTCCAAAATAGCCCTTGAGGAGCTGGTATTGAAATAGGTCAATTTAAAATCCATTTCAAGCCCATTTTTATTGGTACTCAAATACTGCTCTATCCAGCGTGTAAGATTGGCATAAAACTCAAAAGAGTCTTCCAAATACGATTCGCCCTGTAAGACACACTTGCCTGTAGAGGCACTAAAATTAACGTTAGGGGTAAAAAAAGCCCCCTGTTCGTTTTTAATGACTATATCTTCCATGATTTTTATGGTTATTCGTCCCCTTGTTGATTTTTGCTGATATGCGTGGAAAGTGTAAAAAACGCCATATTGTTATCTACGTCCTTATGTTCTACTTTCAAAGGATTTTCGGATTTGATGGCTACCTGTACCAAACCAATATTTCCGCCTTTATGCCCTTCACGGCGGGGTTGGTTTCGAATATCCTTCTTAAGCAAACGCAATTCGTCTTGTTGTAGCTTGTTGATCTGATCACAACGCTTAATAATTTCTTGTAAATCCGATTTTGGAATAAGATTTCCAGACGTTAGCACCACTTCATCGGGAAGATCAGCTACTAACATAATCCCTACACCGTATTTGCTTTTGTGCGTCCCAAATTGATTGGTTTCTGCCGAATAATAGGCGATGTTTTGCACCAATTCTACAGAAACAGCAAACACTTTCTTACTTACTCTTGGCAAGTCGCGAAACTGCTCTTTGAGAAATGAGGTAATTTCGAGAAGCGTAGAATCATCGAACTCACCTTTGTAGTATAAAAGCAAGTCCTGCTCTTTACTAAACTGATAATCAAATATATTAAATTCCATATTTAGCCGATTTTTTATAAAAAAATGCTAATAAATAATTATAGTCTAATACCTAAAAGAGTGATGTCATCACGTTGTTCGGTGCTGCCTTGATGTTCTTCCAAAGCATTTTCCAATTTCTGGTGCTGGGTACTTATATCTAAGTCTTTGATTTCTCCAATCAATTCGTATAATTTTCTGGAAGTAAAGCTTTTACGTTCGTGATTAGCCTGATCTATGTATCCGTCAGTAAATAAATAAAGGGTATCTCCTTTCTCTAAAAGCAATTCCTGATCGAAAAAAGTTCGGGCATCTTCAGATTTTGTTCCGCCAATTGATTTCCGATCACTTCGCAACTCTACCATTTCTTTTTTGCGGTTAATGTATAGTTTGTGTTTGGCACCTGCGTATGTAATTTTGAATTGCTCATCGGGCATTTTTTCTATCAAACACAAGCCCATATCCATACCATCATTATTTGCACCTTCGTCTTGGCTCAATTTGCTACGAATCCCTTTGTGCAGGAGGGTCAAGATTTTTGAGGGAGTGTAAATATCTTTTTGGTTGATGATTTCACTCATGATATTATTTCCTACCAAAGACATGAACGCACCAGGAACACCATGCCCTGTACAATCCACTACAGCCACAATGCGCTTATTATCAGCGTGTTGTGATATCCAAAAGAAATCACCTGAAACAATGTCCTTAGGTCTGTATATC
>JAAFHK010000268.1 GCA_013297565.1 Cytophagales bacterium | reverse complement strand
TCCAAAGAAAAATCGCCAAAGCAGGTACGGTATAAACCATAATAATGAGCATTTTGGAGGCATTGGCACGGATTAAGGACATATTTCCCCAAGTCGTCAAAGCATTGATAATAAAAAGGGCTACACCAGCCTGTAAAAAACCACCATAAAAACCAATAATTAGAAAAGTGGGAATAATCAGCATTTGCTTTATCTGCCGTTTCTGTTTTGATAAAACTACTTTTTGTGGTTTGGATTTCCGAAAATGTGTAACCAACATCAAAACCATTAGGATTCCTACTGACATTTCCATAGTGCTTTTGTCCAGATCAGTGGCTATCCAAGCCCCAAAAGCTGCCCCAATAACAGAAGGAATTAAATAAATAAGATTTTGGCGCAGAGAAAGGAAGCCGTTGCGGTAGAAAGTAAAAGCCCCCGAAAAATTTTGCACCAAAACACCCAGCCGATTAGTTCCATTGGCGAGGGTTGTAGGGAAACCAAAAAACAAAAGTAAGGAAAGGGTAAAAATATTGCCACCGCCCGCCAAAGTATTGACCATGCCAGCCCCGATTCCCCCAAGAAGGTAAAAAAAATATATCCAGTATTCGGTTTGCATACTAACAAAAATTGCCAAAATTCGTTTTATTATCGTATGACATTTTGGCTTGTGTCCGTTTTTGTGTATTTTAAAACGGAAAAATAGTCATATTTTTGTAATTTTGTATTGTTTTTGTCCTAATCTTTTCAATTTTATTTTATATTCCAAAATTTTTATTTCGTACAGATATGTTGAAACCAATCGAAGGAACAGATGCCAATTTTGGTGAAATCCTCAATACCGACAAACCCGTCTTGGTCGATTTCTGGGCTGAATGGTGCGGTCCTTGTCGTATGATTGCTCCTATGGTCGAGCAAATGGCGAAGGACTATGAAGGAAAAGCCGTAATCGTCAAAGTAGATGTGGATAGCAACCCCGAACTTTCGGTTAAATATGGCATTCGTAGCATTCCTTCTCTCATGATATTTAAAGGCGGTGCGCTGGTCGAAAAATTCGTAGGCGTACAGCCCGAAAAAGTATTAAAAGGCAAATTAGAAGCACATATTTAAAATGATTTTACCAAACGGGTGAATTATTATTCGCCCGTTTTTGCCTTTCTTTTTACAAGCCTCATGGAGGCTTTTTGTTTTTTAGCAAAAAGATATTTGTAAAAAACTACCAAATATTTGAGTAAAAAAAGAGGTAATTACTTCAAAAATTAAAATTATTTTTTGTAGGAAATTTTTATTCGCTTACCTTCGTTCGTTTTTTTACAAAACCCTGAAAATGAACGTAATGAATTTAAACAACAAGGTAGGATTACTAACGGCTTCGTCTGTGGTCGTTGCCAATATGATCGGGACAGGCGTTTTTACGAGTTTGGGCTACCAAGCGGCAGGGTTTCAGGCTATTTTTCCTTTGCTCATGCTTTGGGTAATTGGTGGAATTGTGGCACTTTGCGGAGCTTTGAGTTACGGCGAATTAGCCGCCATGATGCCGCGTTCGGGTGGCGAATACCATTTTCTTTCCAAAATTTATCACCCCGCTTTTGGTTTTCTTTCTGGCTGGGCATCAGCAACGGTCGGTTTTGCCGCACCAGTCGCTTTGGCGGTCATGGCTTTGGCGCGCTATGTCGTTAGTGTTTTTCCTGCAATGGATCAAACCCTTTTCCAATTCGGTTTCGTCAGCCTCACAGGAGCAAAACTCTTGGCAATTTTTATCGTTTTGGCACTTACGGCAGTGCATAGCTCGGACGTAGCAGTTGGCGGACTTTTTCAACGCTATTCGACTGGAATCAAAGTAGTTTTAATCCTAATTTTTATTTTTTCAGGTCTATTTCTGATCGAAACTCCCCAAAACATTTCCATTTTACCCCAAACAGGTGATTTTGATATAATCATGAGTTCGGGTTTTGCCGTTTCTTTAGCCTTCGTTTCTTTTGCGTATGCGGGTTGGAATGCGGCGGCTTATTTGGCAAATGAAATCCACGAACCGCAAAAAAACGTTCCAAAAGCCATTTTATTAGGCACACTTACGGTTACAGGTTTGTATGTTTTGCTTACTTTCGTTTTTCTTTATACTGTTCCTGTCGGTACGCTGGCGAGTATGCAAGCTCAAGATTTTGGGACACCTTTAGAAGTTGGGTATTTGGCGGCGGACAATATTTTTGGGGTTGTAGGCGGCAAAATGATGGCAATTATGATTGCTTTGCTTTTGGTTTCCTCGATTAGTGCTATGATTTTTGCGGGACCACGGGTTACGCAAGTCATGGGAGAGGATTTTGAACTTTTGCAACGTTTGGCAAAAACCAACAGCAAAGGCGTTCCGCAGAGAGCCATGATTTTGCAGACGATTATTACACTTGTCCTGATTATTACGACCGCTTTTGATACAGTTTTGTATTATATTGCTTTTACCTTAGATATTTTTACGTTTTCGACCGTTTTGGGCGTGTTCGTCATGCGTTTTAAAAAGCCCGATTTGCCACGATCCTACAAGGCTTGGGGTTATCCAATTACACCACTCATTTTCCTTGCCGCAACAGGTTGGACAATGTATTTCTTGCTCACCGAACGCACACAAGGCTCTCTCATTGCTTTGGGAACGGTACTTTTGGGCTTGATTTTCTATTTTTGGGATCGAGGCACAAGGAAAAATGTTTAAGAAAACGTTATTTTGAACGCCGTAGGCGTGAAATATTGGTAGAAAATAATTCGTAGTTTTTCTACCAATATTACAAATTTTGAATTTTATGCAACATCAAATTAGCAATATTTTGCGCCCTTGTTTTTGCTTCCTCTGCCGTATTTCCCTCAAACAGACTATCAACCGTTTGATTAAAAAGAAATAACCATTCGGAAAATTCGACTTCGGTCATGGGCGTAATTTGGCTTAAAGCAAGATGTTTTCTCATAGGATTTCCTGAAAAACCCGTTTCGCCCAAAAGAATACCCGCCCAAAACGCATACATTTTTGGTAAATGCTCCTCCCGATTCAGTTTGGCAACCTCACAACGAATGGATTTGTACGGCGAACATTCTTTTTCGCCACAAAAACGAACAAGAATGTTCGTTTTACGACCATTTGCTAATTCGAAAATTGCAAAATTTGAAGATTAATGCCTTCTTATTTGAAAAAAATTAAACTTTTAATAACTTTGCACCCAATTCACCCTACAAACGAAATCTCAAACGAAAATGCCTCATTCCAAAAAAACTTTCATGGAAATAGAAAAAAGCCGAAAATTGGACAATGTTTGTTACGATATTCGGGGACCCGTCTATGATGCCGCCCAAGAACTCGAACGCAACGGGTATCATATTCACAAACTCAATATTGGCAATCCTGCTCCTTTTGGTTTCGATGCCCCTGACGAAATAGTACAGGATATTATCCTCAATTTGCGGGAAGCGCAAGGGTATTGTGATTCGAAAGGCTTGTTTGCGGCTCGAAAAGCCATTATGCACTACACCCAACTCAAGGCAATTCGGGACGTGAAAATTGAGGATATTTATGTAGGAAATGGAGTAAGCGAACTGATTTTGATGGCAATGCAAGCCCTTTTGAATGATGGGGACGAAATCCTGATTCCCATGCCCGACTATCCGCTTTGGACTGCCGCCGTAAGCCTTTCAGGAGGCAAAGCCGTTCATTATTTGTGTGATGAGGCATCGGATTGGTATCCCGATTTAGAGGATATCGAAAAGAAAATTACCGCCAAAACAAAGGGGATTGTCATCATTAACCCCAATAATCCGACAGGTGCGGTCTATTCCTCTACTTTTTTGCAAAAATTGGTCGCTTTGGCTACCAAATACCAATTAATTGTTTTTTCGGACGAAATTTACGATAAAATTCTCTATGATGACGTAGCCCATTTTTCTACCGCATCGTTTGGCGAAGATACGCTTTTTGTAACCTTCGGAGGTTTGTCCAAAAACTACCGCGCTGCAGGTTTTCGGGCGGGTTGGTTGGTCTTGAGTGGAGATCGAAAGCGGGCAAAATCCTATATTGATGGCTTAAATATTTTGGCAAGTATGCGACTTTGTAGCAATGTTCCTGCCCAATTCGCCATTCAAACGGCATTGGGAGGTTATCAGAGCATTAACGAATTGGTCTTGCCAAACGGTCGCTTGCGCAAACAAAGGGATTATTGCTATTCGCGCCTTAATTCCATCGAGGGCATTTCATGCACCAAACCAAGAGGGGCTTTTTATGCTTTTGCGAAAATAGATACGGAAAAATATCCGATTGCCAGCGATGAGGAATTTGTTTTGCAACTCCTTCGCACTCAGCGAGTTCTGCTGGTACATGGCACAGGATTTAATTGGCACAAACCCGATCATTTCCGCATTGTGTTTTTACCCAATCTCGACACCCTTAAAAACGCTTTGGACAAACTGGAATTATTTTTACAAGAATACGAAAAGTAAAAAAGAGCAAGCACATGAAATATTTAGAAACTTTAAATCCGCCACAGTTAGAAGCCGTTACGAGTCCGCCTGGGCCTATGATGCTCATTGCGGGTGCGGGTTCGGGCAAAACGCGGGTTTTGACTTTTCGGATTGCATACCTAATGGAAAAGGAAAATATTGAGCCGTTTCGAATTTTGGCGCTTACTTTTACCAACAAAGCGGCGAAAGAAATGCGAAACCGTATCGAGAAATTGGTAGGCGAAGAAGCACGCAATTTGTGGATGGGGACTTTTCACGCTGTTTTTGCTAAAATGTTGCGTTTCGAGGCACAATATTTGGGTTTTACGCCCAATTTCACCATTTATGACACTACCGACTCGGTTTCTTTGGTCAAAACGGTTATCAAAGAATTGGGTTTGGAAGAAACCATGTACAAGCCCAAAAGCATTTTTCACCGCATTTCCTCTGCCAAAAACAACTTGGTTTCTTGGCAAAATTATACCCAAAATCCTGTTTTTTTGCAACAAGACAAAGAAGCCATGCGACCAGAAACAGGGCGAATTTATAAATCTTATGTAGAGCGCTGTTTCAAAGCCAATGCGATGGATTTTGATGATTTGCTTTTTAATACCAATGTTTTATTTAAAAATTTTCCTGAAATATTACAAAAATACCAAAATAAATTTCAATATATTTTCGTAGATGAGTTTCAAGATACCAACCTTTCCCAATATTTGATTACGAAACGTCTTTCTGAAAAATACCGAAATATTTGCGTAGTGGGTGATGATGCGCAAAGTATTTACGCCTTCAGAGGGGCAAATATCAAGAATATTTTGGATTTCGAAAAAGATTATCCCGATCTGAAAGTGATCAAACTCGAACAAAATTACCGTTCGACCAAAAATATTGTGCAGGCGGCAAACCAAGTCATTGCTTGTAATACCATGCAACTCAAAAAACAAGTTTGGACGCAAAATGAAGGAGGAGAACTGATCCGTCTTTTGAAAGCTACCAGCGACAACGAAGAAGGGCGTTTGGTTACAAATATTATTTTTGAGGAAAAAATGCACAACAGGTTGTCGAATCGGGATTTTGCGATCCTCTACAGAACTAACTCTCAATCAAGGGCTTTCGAGGAAAGTTTGCGAAAATTGAATATTCGATACAAAATCGTAGGCGGTTTGTCTTTTTATGATCGCAAAGAAATCAAGGATATTTTGGCGTATTTGCGGTATTGCGTCAATCCTGCGGACGAGGAAGCTTTCAAACGAATTATTAATTATCCAAAACGTGGCATTGGTGATACAACGCTGAACAAAATCATTATTTCGGCTTACGAAAAAAATATTCCGCTTTGGGACGTGATTTGTGAAACGGAAAAATATTTAGGAAAAGGGCGTTTGCTTGCTCCTGTGGCTAATTTTGCGGAAATGATCAGGGCTTTTATGGCAATCGTTAATACAAAAGACGCTTTCGAGTCGGCTTCGTATATTGCCAAACATTCAGGAATTTTGCAGGAATTATATGACGATAAAACC
>JAAFHK010000269.1 GCA_013297565.1 Cytophagales bacterium | reverse complement strand
CTGCGGCAATAAAAAGGATATGATCGGTATTTACGATCCCGTGTTTGGTCGTTACGGCACTTCCCTCCACTATAGGCAACAGATCGCGCTGTACGCCTTCTCTGCTCACGTCCGCCCCCGAACCGCCTTTGTTCGCATTGGCAATTTTGTCGATCTCGTCTATGAAAATAATGCCCAGATTTTCGGCTTTTTGGATCGCAAGTTCCCGAACCTCGTCCATGTCGATCATTTTGTTTGCCTCCTCTTCCAAAAGCAATTTGCGAGCTTCGGCAATCGTAACTTTGCGTTTTCTGACTTTCTTGGGCATCATACTCCCTATCATTTCCTGCAAATTCATCATCGATACTTCGTCAATCGCCCCACCGACTACACCCACACCCGATCCGTTGTTTTGCTCAACCGCAATCTCGATTTTGCGATCTTCGAGTTCGCCATTTTTTAGTTTTTCCCTAAAACGTTCGCGCGTGCGTTCGTTGAGGTCAATATCCGTTTTCGAGTAATTTTTATCCTCATAAATGGGTTCGTCATCTTCGGTAGCCCCCACGACAGAACCTCTCAAAGGTGGAATCAAAGCATCGAGGATAATATCTTCGACCACTTCGGCGGCTTTGATCTTGACTTCTTCGCTTTTTTGGGCTTTGACCATATTGACCGACTGCTCAACCAAATCCCGCACCATACTCTCTACATCACGCCCTACATAACCCACTTCGGTAAATTTGGAAGCCTCTACTTTTGTAAAAGGTGCATCAGCTATTTTTGCCAAACGGCGTGCAATTTCGGTCTTCCCAACGCCCGTAGAACCAATCATCAGAATATTATTTGGCATAATTTCCTGACGCATATCAGGCGTAGCGTTCATTCTGCGCCAGCGGTTTCGTAAAGCAATCGCTACATTGCGTTTGGCTTCGTGTTGCCCTATGATATATTTGTCGAGTTCCGCCACTATTTGCGGCGGTGTCAAAAATTCCTTTTGATCCAGCATTTAAGAAGTTTTTAGTTTATTTTTTTACAAATTAAGCATTTTTCTTTAACAAAATAAATTATAACAGGTTTTGAGCCTTATTAATAGTCATCTTTTTACACACATTCATCAAATATTTGTTAGTTTCTTTACTTTCAGTTGTCAGCATCAAATTACCCCTTAGTTTTATAAATTTTCCGCAAAATAAAACATTTTTTCGAAAAACACTTTGCATTTTCTACCTTTGCGTGTCAATTTTTTTTATTTTAATTTTATCAAAAACCATGAAAGTCATCACCAAACGTCTTGAAGCTCCGTTTTATTTCGAAGCCCAAAACGAAACAGGAAATCAGGTATTTATGGACTCCTCGAAAGACGGGAAAAGCAAAGGTATGAGTCCTATGCAACTGCTTTTGGCGGGAATTGGCGGCTGTAGCAGTATCGATATTGTGAGTATTTTGGAAAAACAACGCCAGCCGCTTGAGGATATTCAGGTAAGTACCGAAGCCGAGCGCGCCGCAGGGCAACCTGCTGTTTTTACCAAAATCCATTTGCATTATGTTTTAAAAGGCAATCTTGAGGAGGAAAAAGTAAAGCGTGCGATTGACCTTTCCTTAGATACCTACTGTTCGGTGTCGAGAATGCTTGACAAAACGGCTAAAATAACATACACTTTCGTTATAGAAAAATAAGAATTTATCCCAAACCTATAAGGTTTCGAGAACCTTATAGGTTTAAATACCTGATTATGAAATATTTACAATTTTTTTTCCTGTTTTTTATTCTTTTTTCCCAAACGGCTTGCTTCGAAATTTTGGAAGAAATTGACCTGCAAACCCAAGCCAAAAATCCAAGTGGAAAATATCAAATCAGTTTCAATTTGAGCCAGAGTAAAAACAAACTGCTAACTTTAATGACGCTTGATTCGATCAATGGAGTTCAAATTCCAAAAAAAGAAAAAATCAGTGCCGAATTAAACCGTTTGCAAAACACGCTTTCACAGCAACAAGGTATTTCGAATGTCCAACTTACGCAAGATTTTGATCAATTCATTTTCGCGCTTCGCTTAGATTTTTCCAATTTGGCTTCTTTAGAAAAAGCCGTTTTGACTGCGATTCGTACCCTAAACCCAAACCCAGATTGGACTCTGCCGACCGAAAATTTAACTTTACAAGACAAGACTTTACGCCGTAGAGGAGATTACGGTTTTGGAAAAAATTTAGAAAAAATAAAACCCGAAAACCGCCAATATTTACAACAAGCCCACTATACAAGTGTAATGCGTTTGCAAAATTTGGTTTTGAAAACAAACAAACCTGACCTTAAAATATCAAAAAGTGGAAAATCAATCTTCCTAAAATACAATATTTGGCAGATCATCAGCGCGGAAAAAAATATGGGCTTTGAACTTTTCTTACAATAAAATGAAGCACAAAAAGCCGCTAAGTTATTCTCTGCCGTTTTCTTGGGCTTTGTCGTGGCGGTCATAGGCTACAATAATCTGTTTGACCAATTTATGACGCACTACGTCCTCCTCGCTTAGTTCGATCATCTCGATTCCCTCGATATTTTTCAAAATTTTACTTGCCTCGATCAAGCCTGAAGGCTGTTTTTTGGGCAAATCGATCTGCGAACGGTCACCTGTGATGATCATTTTTGAGTAATTACCCAGACGAGTCAGCATCATTTTCATTTGCATGGGAGTCGTATTTTGGGCTTCATCAAGCAGAATAAAGGCATTGTTCAGCGTTCGACCTCTCATATAAGCAAGCGGAGCAATCTCGATGACGTTTTTTTCCTGATAATATTTGAGTTTTTCGATGGCGATCATATCCTCAAGGGCATCGTAGATCGGTCGCAAATAAGGATCGATTTTTTCTTTCAAATCACCAGGAAGGAAGCCCAAACTTTCGCCTGCCTCGACCGCAGGGCGTGTAATGACTATTTTTTTGACTTGTTTGTTTTTCAAAGCGCGCACCGCCAAAGCTACTGCCATGTAAGTTTTGCCTGTTCCTGCAGGACCAATTGCAAAAATCAAATCACTGCGATTAGCGGCTTCGGTGATTTTGCGCTGGTTGGCAGTTCGCGGACGAATCACCGCCCCACCAACTCCATAAAGTACAAAATTTTCGCTACTTTCGCTTTCAGCGTTTGGCGTGGTTTCTTGTCGCAAATACGTTTGGACGGTATCGAGGCTTACCTTGCCGTATTTGTGATAATGATTCAACAGTGTATTTACCAAATCATTGATTTTGATAATTTCGGCATCGATTCCTCTGATGCGAATTTCGTCCCCGCGTGAAACAATCTTGGCTTGTGGAAAAGCCTGTGCTATTTCGCGAATATTGCTGTTATCAACCCCCAAAAAATCGATGAGTGATATACTTTCTAAATGAATAATTTTTTCGATCAAGGGTAATTAAAATTTTGGGTACAAGGAATGGAATTACGGCACAAGAATTGTTTTGAAATAAAACAGTTGTAGTTTTTTCATTTTCATATTGGCAAGGAATAGGGGAACACCTTTGGAGTTCCCTTATTTTTTTGTAAATATAGTAAAACTAAATTGGTACTTGGTCGTAAAACGAACATTCTTGTTCGTTTTCGTGGCGAACAAGAATGTTCGCCGTACAAAATCAGTTTTACCGCCTTTGCAGGTCTTTTGACCTGCAAACAAATAATTTTATTTCTGCACATCAACATTCGGCAGAGCATCTTTAATCCTTTTGATTTCTGCTTCAGAAACTTTCGCCTCCGACACATTGATCATCATCAAATTTTTCAATTTTCCAATATTTTGCGGTAATATAGCTATGGGAGTTTTGCTCAAATCCAAAGCCATCAAACTTATGGCTTCACAGAGTCCTTCGGGCAAATTGGTCAAAGGATTGTCCCATGCGACTATAACTTCCAAACTTTCCATTTTCCCCACACCGTTCGGCAAGGTTATAATTTGGTTTGTATTGATGTCCAGCGTTTTCAAACTCCCCAATTTGCCAATTTCTTCGGGCAAGGTTGTGAGTTGATTTTTCCACAAAACCAATTCCGACAACTTTTCCAAACTGCCGATTTCAGGAGGAAGCGAGGTTAGCAGATTATCATTCAGACTCAAAGCGCTCATGTTTTTCAATTTACCAATCGTATTAGGCAAACTAACCAGTTTATTGTGTCCCATATCTAAGGTTTCCAAACTTACCAGATTGCCAATCGAGGGCGGCAAAGTTTTCAGTTTATTATAAGAAAAATCCAAAATGGCGGCACTTAGCAAGGCACATAATTCGTTTGGTAAAGTTTCTAATTCATTGATACTCAAATTGATATAAGAAAGCTGAACCATGCCCGCAATCGAGGGTGGAATCGTTTTTATTTGGTTCGAGTTCAGGTCAATACTCTGCAAATTTGCCAAAGAACCCAGTTCTAAAGCCAACTGGCTAAGTTTGTTGTCTGCCGCTGACAGTCTTCGCAAATTGGTCAGTTTGCCAATCGCACTGGGTAATTTGGTAATTTCATTGCTGTTCAGGTTCAGTTCCTCCAAACTTTTCAACTCTCCTATTTCGGCAGGAAGTTCCGTAAGTTGGTTATGCTCCAGCACAAGTTCTTTGAGGTTTTTAAGCGTGGCGATTCGCTTGTCCAATTCCATAAGCCCGTTGCCTTTAGCGTCCAATACTTCCAAACTGGCTATCTTGAAGACCACATCGGGCAGGGATTTGAACTGGTTATCTTTGAAACGCAATATTTTTAGTTTGCTAAGTTTGCTAAGTTCATCGGGTAGGGTTTCTAATTGGTTATCGCCCAAATCCAACTCCTCCAAATTGCTCAACTGCCCTATTTTTCCTGAAACTTCTTTTAATGCCATTCTGATTAGGTGCAATCTTTTTACTTGGTTGGCTTTAGCAAGGGCTTCATCAAGGGAAGTAAAAACCTCCTCCTCGTCATCAAGTTGCGCCAATGCGCAAAAAGGATTGAGCCAAAACAGCAAAAGGGCTACAGAAAGAAAATATCTTTTCATGGTTTTTAGTATTTGGTTATTTTTTCAAAAATAAAATATTTTTTGCAAAAAAAACGTAGTTTGTTTGACTTTGTTGTAACAATAATTCCGAACACATAGTAAAACTAATTGTAATAATTGATTATTTGTTCTTTTTTTCTCAAAATATTTTCACCGATCATAATGGACTTAAGCGGATTCGATTTTCTACTTTTATACGGAACAGGACTGTTTTCGGCTTTAACAGGCACTTTTTTCCTGAAAAAATTTTTGGATAATAGCTTGACTTATGGAATCAAATCCGTAACCAATTTTGATCCTTTACAAGTGGCGTATTTGAGAGGCGGTGTAAAAGAAGTGATCAAAGTCAGTTTGGTTGGCTTGCACAATAAACAAAATGCCACAACAACAGCCCCAAATAGACCTTCTCTAACTAGCATTGAGGCACTTTTGCAAAAAAAACTCAAAAATAACATTCGCCCAAATACCCAAATTTATGAGGATTCTGTATTTTTGGAGAAAGCCGATCAATTATGTAAAGCCTACGAATACGAACTTGTGCGGGAAAAACTGATCTTTTCTGAAACCACCCAAAATGTATTCAAAACCCTTAAATATTTATACTATGCTGTATTTTTGGGTTTCGGTGCGTTTAGAGTTATTACTGGACTTATGAACGACAAACCCGTTTTATTTTTAGTAGGGCTTATGTTTATGGCAGTCGTACTCATTGCTCCTGCTACACGCCTTTCTACACTCACTCGCAGAGGCAAACGCTACCTCGAAGACCTTACTTTGACTTACAAACAAAAACTTCAGAATTTTTCGGAAAAAGAAAAAAACAAGCAAAATACCGAAAAAAGCGAAGATTCAAACACAAATACTGATTATTCTACCCATGATCACTATGATAATTCGGCAGAAACAATGGCTTTGGCGGGGCTTTTTGGGGCTTCTGTACTGGCTGATTCGAATCCCGATTATGGATTCATAGAAGACGAACCCAAACGGAATCACGAT
>JAAFHK010000267.1:1280-5998 GCA_013297565.1 Cytophagales bacterium | reverse complement strand
GAACCCGAATTGCCATCCATTTTTTTCTCCAAAGATTTTACTTTTGCTTTCAAATCGTGGATTTGTTTTTGGAGGGCATCTACTTCCGAACGAGGAGCTACAGGATAAGGTAACAAAGCGGCTTCGATATTTTTTTCCAAACCTACTTTGACATCCAAACCTAAACTCAACAATTCGCCTTGCAAACGGCTAAAGTGTTCGCCATTAAAGAGTTCGACCATTTTCGCTTCCAAACCATTGATCCAAGTATTATGAAAATCTTGGAAAGTTTGTGCTTTTGCTCCTGCTTTCGCTTGCTCGAACATGGTTTTTACCGTATGTTCCAAAGCCTTATAAGATGCCGTTGAGATCAAGTATTGCATCTCGGCATATTTGGCTTGGTATAGGGTAGTTTGTTCTTGCATTTTGCCAAGACCTTCAGCCAACTCCCTTATAGGGCTTGCGGGCATCATTTTCGCAAACGGTTCATAAACTTTTTTCATTTGGTCACCCATTTGAGCTTGAAGTTTATATACCGAATCGAAATCGTTTTGCCACATCGAAGGCATCATTTTGGCGTATTGATCGTATATGTTGCGAAGCGGGAAGTCAAAAGTGCGGAAAGCATCGCGATAAGCGTTTGAGAAATTACTGAACTGCCCAAAAAAGTCTTTGTTGGCATTAGGCATCATAAAGCCCATCATGTTTTGCATTACTTTTTGGAATTGTTCGGTCGCAAATGGCGTGTTGTTAAACCATTTGGTGTATTCCTCTACGTTTAGGTTGTTTTCAGAAAGCATTTTGTAAAATGGTTTCCAAAATTCCATCATGTCCATGTAGGACTTTGATTGTTGGAACAAATTGGCATACAAGTCCTTAGCCATCGTACCAGGAGCATATTGATTGCCGTCAGCCATTTTGCCGAATGATTGGTTGTAAATATTCAACCAGTTTTCGTACATTTTTTTGCTTTCGGTCAAGAAATGCTCATTGTTGAAGGCAGGTTGTTTTGCCATTGAGTTCATCATTTCAACCCATTTGTCGCTAAACTCTTTTTGGCGTTCGATCCACGTTTTCACGTAATCGGGCGAAACGGAATTTACCTGATCGGTCGTTTTTTCAACGATTTCCCCCATGATCGATTTTTGATTTTCGTACCAGTCACGGTACAAATCTACGCTTTTTTGCATAGTATCGCCACTTGTAAGAGCAGATTGGTATTTTTTGGTCGTCTCCACCCAATTTTCGACCAGTTTGTTTTGGGTATCCACCCAAGAACCAAACAATTGATTTACTGTTTCCATAAAAAAACGCCTTGTTTTTAGTACGGAGCAAAGTTAAACAAAAAACAACAAATATAGTTTATTTTTTCAAATATTTATTATTTTTTTTTATTTATTTTTTCGCAAAAAAAACTTGATACGTTTTTTACAAGCGTTCAAGTCTTTTTTGAAAAAATATTTGCTCTATGCTCAATCAAAAATGCTTTTGTACGGTGAACATTCTTGTTCGCCCAGAAACGAACAAGAATGTTCGTTTTACGACCAAAACCAATTTAGTTTCAGTATAAATTACCACTTCACCTGCACTCCGACCGAAGCCCTCATGGGCATTTGCGGGATTCCGTAAAACTGATATCCTTGATATTTGCTTGCTTCCCTTGCGGCGTGATAGTTTCGGAGATCAAAAGTATTGCGAATATCACAAAAAATGCCCCATCGGGCGCGGTCATAGCGCAAAGTGGTATTGATCATATAGTATCCTGCAATTTTCTGGCGTTCCCTTGTGTTATCTTTGGTTTTATCGTCATCTATTTTCTCGAATGAAGCCAAAATCTGTTCTCCCGAAGCAATGAGCCGATTCGAAAGAGAAATTCCTTTATAACCTAAAGTAAGCCCCGCTTTGCCTAACCAATTCGTGATCAAGGGAATTTGCAAGCCCGAAACTTGTGGAGAATCAACCGTTCCATCTACATAATCGACACTGCCGTAGAATCCTACTTTCAAGTTTCCAAATGTTTTTTGATAATCGAGCAATAAACTTCCGCCCCAATTTTGTTGCTTGCCGTTATTGGTCGTAACTTGCAAATACCCTACGTTCCAGCCCAAATATTTTCCGTCATAAAAATTTTTATACTCTCTGTCCGAAACATCAACGAAAAGCCCTTCCAAATCCAAATAAAACAAATCCAAACTTAGCGAAAGATTATCTTTAATGATCTTATTTATATGTAATTCGATTTTTCGTGAAACAATAGGCTGTAATTCAGGATTTGGGACTTGCAAAAAGTTAGCTTTATAAGTATTTCCACCATTTTCGCTAAAAAAAGCCCCAAAGTGTGCAAAAGCGTTATTGGGAGGAGGAGCAAAAAATGCCGATCCGTACAGGGCTTTGATGGTAAAAGTGCGGTCAGGTTGAATAACCAAGCCGACTCTTGGGTTAAAAGTCCCACCAAAGCGCGTATTGTAATCAGTTCGGAAACCTGCCGTCAGGTGTAACCATTCTTTAGGAGAATATTGGGTTTGGAAAAAACCGCCTGTATTACTGTATGCCAAATTAAAAAATTTCATGGGCAGTTCAGTACCCAAATATTTATTGGTCGTAATGTCTTTAGTTTTATCCACAGGTTCAGCCAAATCTGCGGTTTTGGGAATTGCCGTAAAACGTTCGTGGGTAATTCCTGCCATAAAATTGAGTTTGTCGAGGGCTTGATAAACGATCTGCTGCTCGATTTTGAACATAAAACCGTAACCATATTTATAACCCGCTTCCATATTTACGTATTGGTTTCGATAATTGGTTTTGGGATCGATCTCATACCAAGAACCTTGCAACATCGAAATTAAGCTAATTTTATCATAATGTTTTTGAAAAACTCCGTAACCTGTAGTGATCGAATGCCCATAAATCTGCTCTTTATTATAAACCGAATTTTGCGGATTTACGCTTGTCGAACTCGAACTTGCTCCGTAATTATGGAAAAAACCTAATTGAAAATCTTTTAATTGCAGTTTTCCTGTGATTGCGTAGGCTTTTACAGGGGCTTCGTATCTGGGTGTAACAGGCTTTTTTGGCGTAAATTTACCAAAAATGGTATTAAAGGTGCCTGTTTGGTGTCCCTCCATCTTATAGAGTTGTGGATAATACTGGCTCATATCGGGCTGGGCATCATCAAAATATTGCCCCGCCAGCATCAAGGATTGGTCTTTGCCGAATTTTTTTTGTAACCAAAACTGCTGATTGAACTGCCCATGCGTCCCTACCGCACTCGATACTTCTGCATTAAAATTTTTATTGCCCGATTTGGTGATAATATTGATCACGCCTGTAACCGCATCTGCTCCGTACAGCGCCGAAGCAGGACCATAAACCACCTCGATTTGCTTCACAAAATGTACAGGATAGTTTTCGACCAAAAGCATGGAATTATTAGTAGGCGAGGAAATCCTAATTCCGTCCAATAAAATAATTACTTTGTCCAAACCGCGTACGCCATTAAAAGTAACCTCGTGCAACCAATCTTCAGTGGCATATTCATCAATCTTAAATCCATTCATATCCCTCAAAACATCAGTCAAAGACCGATAGCCGCGTTCTCTGATCTGCTCTTCGGTAATTACCCGCACATTGGCTGGGGCTTTTCCCGCAGACTCCTCCAAACGGCTTGCGGTAACCACATCAAAATCGAAAACACTTGTTTTACGTTGTTGCGTAATTTCGATGTCTTTGGCAGACAGGGCAAATTTTTTATCGTCCTGGGCAAAGACAATTTGCGAAATGCTTCCCAAAAAAGCAATTAGTAAAGATTTGCGTAGCATAAAAAAGGGGTTCGGTTCGGCGTAAATTTAGCAAAAATCATGCGTAATGTTTGATCACAAGTCAAAATGTATGAAAATAGCAAAAGCGTAAGGTGGTTTATAAGTGTAAAAATGACAAAATTTTGTAAGATTATACTAATTTTTTTCCTTTTTTTAAGCCAAAAATACTTGCTATTTTAAATCACAATACAAAATTTAATACATTTGCTTTACAAACAACAGCAATGCACTATGAAAAAAATAATTTTAGCCACTTTCATCTCTTTTCTCCCGTTTTTCCTTTTTGCCCAAACCCAACTTGCCTATTTTAGCTTTGATGGATCAGTAGGCAACGAAGCCAGTTTTTCGCCCGATGCCGCCTCGATTGCCACAGGGCTGACCGTTTCCAGTATTTCTCGAAGTGCTTTTGTTAGTGCTTCAAGTACACAAAATGGCAAATTTAACTCCTCACAATGGAGTACAGGAGTAGTTGATTTTTCTAAATACTTCACTTTTTCTGCGCAGCCACAGACAGGTTTTTTACTTTCTTTGAATCGGATCGAACTTGACGAAGATCGGGGCGCTACAGGTATTCGAAATTGGCAGGTACGTTCGAGTTTTGATAATTTTACGACTGTTTTAGGCTTTTTTAGCGTTCCCGATGATACGAACACTCGAATAAGCCAAACCATAAACCTCACGGGTTTTACCAACTTCACCACTACTGTCGAGTTTCGCCTTTATGGTCATAACTCCGAACCTTCCGCAGGGAATTGGCGATTAGACAATATTAAGATTTTTGGAACGATGACTGACATCGCCCCGCCTTTTGTTAGTGCCGTGCTGGGCGTTCCTACCCAACAAATTCAGGTCGTTTTTTCAGAAACTATAGACCAAACCACCGCCGAAAATACAGCTAACTATTTCATTAACAATGGTTTA
>JAAFHK010000267.1:0-1270 GCA_013297565.1 Cytophagales bacterium | reverse complement strand
AGGAAACCCAAATTCGGCTACTCGAAATCCTACTTCCCCCAATCGTGTGCTACTCAATTTTACAAACCCATTTGTTTTGGGGGCAAACTACCAAATTACGACCCAAAACATCAAAGATTTGGCTAATAACTTCCTGACTACCAATACGTTAAATTTTACTTTCCAAGACAATTCAGCTCCAGAAATTAGCCAAATCAAAGTCATTAGCTCAAATGCAATAGATGTATTTTTCAATGAAAATATTGCCATAAACCAAGCCCAAAATACAGCCAATTACAGCCTAAGCGGAGGAGTCGGACAGCCTATAGGGGCAGTGCGAGATGCCGCCCAGCACAATTTGGTGCATTTACTTTTTGATAAAAATCTTGCCGAAAATACGAATTACACCCTCACAATCAACAACTTACAAGACCTTGCCACACCTGCCAATACCATTTCGACCATAAACTACATTTTCCAATATGACACCCGCCGACCAACTCTCGACCAGATTATAGCCACCTCACCAAATGTACTAAAATTGTACTTTTCCGAACCTCTCGATCCTTTGATTGCCCAAATTGTCAATAATTATTCCATTTCCACTATCTTTCCAAATTCGGCAATCCCCGATCCAAACAATCCAAGAATTGTAACCCTCTCATTTTCAAGCCCTTTCCAAAAAAATATTACTTACGGTTTGCGGCTAACGAACCTCAAAGACCTAAACAATAATACCATCACTACGACCACGCGCAACTTTACGTATGATCCCGATCCGCCAACAGTTTTACAAGTTAAATACTTGAATACAAGTGAGTTAGAAATTATTTTTAATGAAAATGTAGAACCAGCTACAGCCGAAAATCGTTTTTTCTACCAAATGAATAATGGCATTGGCAACCCACTTTCGGCAATTCGCAATGCTTATTTCCCTAACCAAGTGCTTTTGGGTTTTGCAACAGGGACTTTGAATAATAATTTATCTAATATATTGACTATCAGTCAAATACAAGATTTGGCTCTGAATCGAATGCTTACAGCCAACCTCAATTTGGATACGCGCCCTCCTGCACTTGCCCAATTTTTTCCTACTTCGAAACGCCATGTGGAATTGTACTTTTCCAAGCCTTTGAACTTAGCTTTAGCTTCCACAAACTCCAATCATGCCATTTTGGGTTTGGGCAATCCGCAATTTATTTCTGTCGAAAATCATTTTACTTCGGCGCGCGTTATTCTGACCTATTCGACTGATTTCCAGTATAATACAAATTATACTTTACAGGTTTCG
>JAAFHK010000266.1 GCA_013297565.1 Cytophagales bacterium | reverse complement strand
AAATTACAGCAAAATTTCCACGAAAAATTCATGCCCTAACCATGCAGGGCTTTTTGCTCAAAGTTTTGCTTTTTATCATGGCTTTTATGTTTGAAAAAATGCTTTAAATATTACGCAACTTGAATTAGGTATAAGAAATTCATTTTTTTATACATACGGTTTTTGATATGTATAGGAAATGGCGTTTTTCTATACAGATCAGTTAGCATAAAGTAATGATTGTATTCCTAAAAAATCAATCCAACAAAGTAGTTTCCAAAATGACTTTAAATTTACGTAAAATAGCTATTATTTTTAGTAAATCTTCTTTTTTTGTAGCATCATAAAAAGTGCTTATTCCGTATTTTCGCGCCTCCATCACCACAAATTGCCAAGCTCTACCAACAATAGTCAAGCCGTAAAGAGGTTTTCCATTTTTGTTTTTTTCTTGGGCAATCAAAAAAGCCTCGATGAGCTGTGCCATCGGTTCAGGCGGGCTTCTTCGGCTTCTTTTGTATTCTTGAAAATGAAAATAAGGAATTTGGGCAATATCTCCAATGCCTTTTGCCAACATAAAATCCGTTTCGGTTTGCAAATAAATCCCCTCTACAGTAGCAGAAATCGTTTCATCAAAAAAACTTTCATAGCGATCTTGCTCATCATTAAATTGTATAAAATTTTCGAACAAAGGGGCTATGAAATTCATTTTTAGGCTTTCTTCGTTCCAAAAGTCTGCTTTTTTGATAGCCAATTTTCTAAGCCGTTCTAATACTGTCTGCTCATTTTCAGATAATTGGGTATCGGCTACTAACCAACTATCCAAAAGAGGAAAGTTCTCACCTATTCTTTTCAAACCAAAAGCCTGTATCAGTTCGGCTTCCGACCATTCTTTTTTCTTTGCCATCGTTTTATTGATTTTGATTTTCACAAAGATACGAAAAAATCGGCTGTTATCCTGCAAATCCTACAATCCGTTTAATCTTGATTCGGACAATACTGCTTAATAAAAGCCTCTAAATAAGCCTTTTTATATCCTAAGCTTTTGGCTTTTTGGGCATCTGCACAAGCACCTTTGAAGTCGTTGATTATTATTTTTATTATAGCACGATTACTATAACTCGATCCATCGTTAGGATTTAGTTGAATGGCTTTATTATAGTCAATCAAGGCTAATGCTCTTTTTTCCTTTTCTTGTAATGAATACAAAATTCCTCGATTATTATAAGCATTCGCATAATTAGGGTTGAGTTGAATGGCTTTATTATAATCGATCAAGGCTAAATCATATTTTTGTATAGTGTTATACAAAACTCCACGATTATTATAAGTATCTGCATCATTAGGATTTTTTACAATTGCACTATCATAAAATTGAATAGCTAAACTTGGATTAGAATAAGCATACTGATTTCCCAAAGCAAAATATTCCTCTGCACTCAAACTATTTTTAAGTTTCCTTCTAATTTGCGATAATTGACTTAAGGTATTTTGCAAGGCTTTTTCTTGGTCAGTAAGTGGCTTTTGTTGCGCTTGTTTTTGGGTAGTGGTTTCGTTAAAATTTTTCACTAAAGGTTGTAATACTTTAACGTTCAACCCGTCCAATATTTGGCGATTTTCGGGCTTTTGAGCAATATCCATTTTATAGGCTTGGGTAAGTGGTGGCACTACGCAAGCCAAATCTTTTGGACATTTTTGAGCTTCGGCAATATATTGATCAAAAAGCATTTGTTGTTGATAATTGTCATATTGGACATAACCACCATACAAACCTAAAACGGCTAAAATAGCCAAAACTCCATTTTTGATATAACCAATTAATTCAAGCCAATATCTTCCTAATCCAAAAGCAATAAAAATAGTCCCAAGCCACCAATATTTTTGAATATGGTTTTTCTTTCGTTCTATTTCGATAATTTTGCTAATTCGATTTTTGATGTTTTGCCAATAAATCTTTGCAGTATAGTCTATATGTTTATATGTGATATAGTGCGGCAAATCTTTATTGATAAGCGCTTGAATTTCATTATTTTGTTCAGTTTGATACTGATCTAAAAGTGCTTGTTGTCTTTTGGGCAATGCTTTTTGCTTTACTTCAGGAATCACAATCATAATGTTTTGATTCTCGAAATAATCACGTTGTAACTCATGAACCCATGCTCCAAAACTTCCGATAAAAGCATGATATTTTTTCTTATTTTTACCTTTGCGAAAGGACAGAGAGGCTTCTTCGAATTTAGACAATTTTTCTGTTTCTTTGTCCAAATCCACTAACATTTGCTTTAATTGTGGAAAAACATAGTCAAAATTACCTGTAAAGATAATTTCTAGAATATTTTTTTGATTTGTCCCTTCCCGCCTCACCTTTATCATGCTCAATATCGATGAGGCTACCTACTTTTTTAGGCTATCTATCCAAATTTGGATTTGTTGTTGAAAAAAAGGATTGGTCATAAAAGTCCCTTTATCAAACTCTAATTTTCGCTGTGAAATGCTTTGTTTCGCACTACTCGTCAAGGGCAATTTCTCGACCATTTTAAAGAAATCCCTATAATTAGAAGAATTTACGAAATTTTCTAATTCTTTTTGTAACGTTTCCCAATTTTCCATAGTCCAAATAATTTCAGGTTCTACTGTTTCGGTTTCCACCGTTTCTATTTTTTTACTTTTTACGTATTCATTCCAATCCACAAAACCCAAATATTGAGCAAGCAAATTTCTTGTGTCGGCATTCGGATAGTTTGCAGGCATTTTGCTTTTATCCAAACCAAAATATCCATTCAACGTCCCAATCGCAATATTGGTTTTGGCGTTAAGTGCCTGAATATCATTGTTTTCCAAAGTGATATTTTGCCCTTTGATTTTTATCTGCATATCGACAAGCATTTCTTGCCAATATTTTTTCGTGGTTTCGTCTGTTCCTTTTGCCATAAGTGGGAATAATTTGGGCTAAACTTAGGAAAAAGCGGGTAAAAAGCATCTTTTTCCCTGCTGTACTTTTGTAATCATAAATTTACGGCAGATGTCGTCCGTGAAGACACGGACAACGGAGAAGAATATATTTTGGATTTGTTTTCGTAGGGGGATTTTACTCATTCTTTGCCTTTTCCGCCAATTCCTCCACCAAAACAGGCAAAGCGTAAGCATCTGTTACACTAAATTCGCCAATGCGGGTTCGCCGCAATTCCGATAAATATGCCCCTACGCCCAAAATTTGCCCAATATCACGCACCAAACTCCTGATATACGTTCCTTTCGAACACACTACCCGAAACGAAACTTCAGGAAAATTTGCCTTGAGTTCTAAGGTTTTAATCTCGATAGTTTTGGGTTTTATTTCGAGGTCTTTGCCCTTGCGCGCCGCCAAATACGCAGGTTTTCCATTGATTTTGATTGCCGAATAGATGGGTGGAGTTTGCTCAATTATTCCAACGAATTGCGGAATAAGTGCCTCTAAATCAGTTACTTGCAAATGTTCGATAGAAGTTTCACTATCAAAAGCCGTTTCCAAATCGACAGACGGAGTCGTTCGTCCCAAAACCATTTTTCCTGTATATTCCTTTTCCAAACCCTGAAAACCATCAATTTCCTTCGTTTTTTTGCCTGTGCAAATAATAAGCAAACCCGTAGCAAGCGGATCAAGCGTTCCCGCATGACCTATTTTCTTGCATTTGGTCGAAAAACGCAATTTATTAACCACATCAAAAGAAGTCCAAGTTAGCGGTTTGTCGATAAGCAAGACTTCGCCCGCCGCAAAATCAAAGTTTTTCATGAAATTATAATAATTGTAACATAGACTTTAGTCTGTGTCAAGTATTTGATAGTCAATATATTACACACAGGCTAAAGCCTATGCTACAGGATTTTTACGCCTCCGTCAGTTGGAATTTGATCAAATTGCTATACACGCCTTCCGTATTCTCCAAAAGGCTTTCGTGCGTGCCTTGTTCTATAATTTGTCCTTTGTCAAGCACATAAATCCGATCCACCTCCCGAATCGTAGCCAAACGGTGCGCAATAATAATCGTGGTGCGGTTTTTCATCAGGGTTTTCAAAGCCTCCTGTACCCAATATTCCGATTCGGCATCGAGGGAACTTGTGGCTTCGTCCAAAATTAAAATTTCAGGATTTTTCAAAATTGCCCTCGCAATCGCAATGCGTTGGCGCTGTCCGCCCGAAAGTTTTATGCCCCTCTCCCCTACTACGGTTTCGAATTGTTCAGGAAATTTCTCAATAAATTCCAATGCGTATGCCTGTTGTGCCGCCTGCCGTATTTCCTCAAAAGTAGCATTTGGTTTGCCGTAGGCAATATTTTCCCTAATCGTTCCGCCAAAAAGGATTACTTCTTGAGGCACAATCCCGATATGACTTCGATAAGAC
The DNA here is from genome assembly GCA_013297565.1 of Cytophagales bacterium. Classification (GTDB taxonomy): domain Bacteria; phylum Bacteroidota; class Bacteroidia; order Cytophagales; family Thermoflexibacteraceae; genus JAAFHK01. The sequence goes on along the minus strand of JAAFHK010000266.1, from coordinate 1,647 downwards.
CGTAAATCGTAATCCGTAATTCGTTGTCCATCAAGCCTAATTTCGCCCTGATCGATTGGATAAAAACGCATGAGTAATTGCACAATCGTAGATTTTCCTGCTCCGCTTTGTCCGACTAAGGCAATTTTTTCGCCTTTTTTAATTTCAAAATTAACATTTTTCAGAACCTCAACTTCCTTGCGGGTTGGGTAAGCAAACTGCACATTTTGGTAAAAAATATTGCCAATGACTTGATAATCAGTTTTTTGTGAGGTCAATTCAGTTTCACTTTCCAGAGCCAAAATTTCCATTACCCGATCCGACGAACCGACTGCCTTTTGCAGTTGCCCGTACATATCACCAAGTCCGCCAATCGAACCGCCAATAAACATGGTATTAATCACAAAAGAAGTCAATTCGCCAAAAGTCAATTCGCCCGCCTGTACCATGCGCGTTCCGTACCACAAAACCGCCACGATTGCCCCAAAAACAGCCGTAATCATAAAGGAAATAAATGCTCCTCTGTAATTAGCGGAATTAAGCGCAATTCTGACCGTTTCGGCAAGGGTTTTGGCATAACGTGCCGTTTCATAAGTTTCGTTCGTGAAAGCCTTGACCATGCTCACCGATTGCAAAGTTTCCTCGACCACAATGTTCGAATCGGCTAATTTGTCTTGGGTTTCCTTCGAAAGTTTGCGGATATATTTCCCAAAAAACAAGCCCACAACCGCCAAAAGTGGCACAATGGCAAGCATAAAAACCGTAAGCTGGGGTGTAAGCCAAAACAAAAGCCCCAAACCAAAAATCAAAATCGACAACTGCCTAAAAGTTTCGGCAAGGGTAATGGTAAAAGTGGTTTGCAAAAAACTTACGTCTGCATTAATCCGACTCACCAATTCGCCCGTCCTGCGACTGTCGAAAAAAGTCATGGGCAGGGACATAAATTTTTCGTATAAAGTTTTCCTCACTTCCGCCATCGATCTTTCGCTTACTTGGGCAAAAAAATAGACTCGCAAGAAAGAAAAAACGCTTTGCACAAGCAAAATTCCGATCAAAACTGCCGCAATCGTGTCAATATCTTTCAAAAGCCAATCAGCATTGGGGGCTGTCGCCACATCAATCAGTTTTCCTGTCAAATAAGGAAACGCCAAAGTAACGATACTTGAAAAAAAGAGGCAAGCCAAACCGCCAATGAAATACCCTTGATAGGGCAACATAAAACGGTAAATTCCCAAAAGTTGGCGAAGCGTTTGCCTATTTACAGGCTTTTTATCGAGGTCTTTTTCTTTTTTCTGCATAATTAGGATACCTGAACAGGTAAATTTGGGTACAAAACTGCAAAACTACAGGCGAAAAATTGCTTTTATTGGCTAAAAAAAATGAAAAAGAATCTTATTTTTGCAAGTCAAAAGCATTACTCACTATAATTACAGCCTGTTTTTCCGTTGTGCGTGATTTGAAACAAAAACCGCCAACTTTGCAACAACTTTAACAACCAACAATGCAAGACGATTTAAAATCATTCATAGAAATACGTTTTGGCGTAACAACAGAGGTATTTTTACAGGCTTTGCGAAGCAGTCCAAGTGCTAACGGATATATCACAGGAGCAATCAGTGAACTTTTGCTAAAAAACTACTTAGAAAATTTGGGCTATGAAGTCTTGCG
>JAAFHK010000265.1 GCA_013297565.1 Cytophagales bacterium | reverse complement strand
CACAGCATTTGCCGCCTGATACAAACCCAAAAGTGAAGTGCCTTCGGGCGTAGTGCCGCTAAGTTCTCGCAAACGCTGTTGCGAAATGTCCCCGCCCCAATACCGCAGAACCGAACGCAGGCAAGCTACGCCGCAATCGGTTTGTTCGTGTTGTAGGACAAATGTTTTTTCCGTTTGGCTTTGTTTGGTGGGTTTCATAGGTGTTTCAGAATTGCCTCTATTTTGGTTTCGCCCTGATATGTTTTCACTAAATTTCCTTCCCGATCATAAATCCAAAGCGAAGGCACAGATACCGAACCGACTATTTGGCGGAACGAATCCTCCGAAGTTTTGACCAAATAAAAATGGGGGCTTTGATCCAAACTGTATTTCTTGCCAAAATTTCGTATTTCTTGCAAATTTTCGGTCGAAACCATGATCACATTCGCTTGGGCTAATGCCTTTTCTGCTTCTTTGAGTTGCTTGGCTTCGGCTTGGCAGAAATCACAAGTCGAATTGAAATAGATCAGCACCGTAGGTTTCGGAGGAATTGCCGAAAAATCTAAACGCAAACTATCCCGATCATAAAACTCGAAGGCAGGCATTTTTTTAATTTTTTCGGCTTTTTCTTGCTTTTCTTGGCGTTTTTGCATAGCAAAATACAACAGCCCTGCCACAAGCAAAACGACCCCTATAGCTAAATATAATCCAATTTTCTTTTTCATAGAAATTATGTATCGTACCCTTCAGGGTGCGAATATTTTAACCGCACCCTAAAGGGTACGATACAAGTTTTACAACAAACTGATATTCAAGAAAATAACCAAAGCCACCCAAAGCAAAAGCCCTAAACCGTAGCCACTAAGGACTACGGAAAGCACCTCGCTAAATGCCTTCGCCAGAATACTCCGCAGACCGTAGGCAAGGAAAAAGATATAGAGCAGTTCGAAAAGATTGAGAATTTGCAAGGGATAGATTAACCATTTTTCTAAGGTGGCGGTATCGAACAGATTAGCCATCGAAAGGGGCATAAATTGGCTTACTTCTTCCAAAGAAAAAGAAGGTTGAAACTCCGCGAACCAAAGCAAACGCAAGAAAGCAGGCACAAGAAAAATAGCCTCTGCAATAAGAGCAACCTTAAAAACTTGGGCAAAACGCACCTCATACTCCGCAAAAAGCAGGGCAGTAAAAAGACAAAGCGCGACCAAACCCAACTTGAACAGGTACAAAAGGGGCGTAATAGCGTAGCCTATCCATTGCCATTTGCGGGACTGTTCCATCAAAGCCTCGAAACGCTGTAGGCTAAGTTGTTCCCCAAAGGATTGGTAATAAATGCTATCCGTAAGCAGAAAGGCTTGCGCCCAATAACTTAGGGCAAAACTACAAAGGCACAAAAATAGGAAATAGACTCGCCCATCAAAGGAGAGAAAAAGGAATTTCATAAAAAACTAATGTTTTGTTTAGTGTTCGAACTCATCAAATTTTCTAAATAACTTTTCACTGGATCATGACTATTGTTGTATTCATTTGCCATGTTTTGTAATTCGGGCATACTTACATTAAACACTATTTTTCCTTCCTTCAATAAGGCAAACTGATCCGACAGTTCTGCTATGATGTCGTATTGATGCGAAGTAAGTAAAATGGTACAGCCTTTTTGTGCCATATTTCGCAAAAGATGCCCTACTTTTTGCACACTCACGAAATCCAAACCATCAAAAGGCTCGTCCAAAATCAAATATTGCGGTGAATGGATAAGTGCCGCCGCTAAGGAAACTTTGGCTTTCATACCCTTCGAATAATCCTCAATTAATTTTTTATTGTCTGTAGGCAAATCAAAAAAAGCCAATAATTCAGCAATACGGGGTTGATACACCGCTTTTTCTAATTCGTACATTTCACCTACAAAAGCGAAATATTCTTGGGCGGAAAGTTTTTCGATATAAATGGGTTTGTCCAACACATAGCCTACTTTTCGGCGATATTCGTAACTGCTCATTTTAATCAATTCGCCGTCTATTATAATTGTGCCTGCCTCTCGTTTGAGGATTCCTGCTAAAATGTGGATCAGTGTAGTTTTTCCTGCCCCGTTTGCGCCCAAAAGTGCTTGGATTGTGCCTTTTGCAACTTGTAAATCTACGCCTCGCAAGACCTCATGTTTTGTGTATTTTTTGCTAATATTATTGATTTTAATCATTAAAATAAAAATTACAGAGTTGGTTTTGTTTCTTGATTTGTTGATACCAAAATGCTAAAGCTATAAAAATAAGAAAAAGCCTTAAGAAATAATTGCTGTTCAAGACAAAGATAAAAAAGCTATTTTCCAATAAAATACATAGATTAAAACCTGAAATAATAATTAGTTTTTTAAGCCAATTATACTTGATTTCTGACAAATCAAGAAATTGGAAAAAACCTCCGATTATAATAAATAGAGACAAAACGGATAAAAAATTAAGCAATTCATGTCCGTAGTGTAGGTCGATTTTAAGCACAAAACAAATGACCATGCGCAAAAAAGAAAAGCACAAACATATCAGAAACAAATACGCATAAATACTAATTGCCAATTTTCCTGCTTTGATCGGATACAAACCAAACAAAGCTTTTATTTGAATGGGCGAATAGTCCGTAATATTTGAAAAGTAAAAGCAAAATCGAAATAAAAGGATTGTTTGATAGTCAAAATACTTTTTCCAAATGAACAAAATAGGAATATCAATAAGTAAAAAACTAAACACAAGCCAATTTCCTTGTCTAAAACTTATTTTAGTGATATATTTTATTAATTCTTGCATTTTTTAATCATTCACTCGTAAAAAAATATAATTCGCTATACTTATTAATACTATAATAAAACCAAGATGCCCTATAAGCCAATACACTTCTTGCATAATAAAATAAAATTTTAGTGTCTTTCCTGCGTGTATTACAACATTTGTAGCTACAAGCACTCCGCCTAAAACTACATTTAAAACCAAACTTTTATAACGATAAAATGCCTTGTAACTTTCTAAAAGCCAAGTTCTTATAAAAACAATTCCCAAACAATACATTATATAAGTAAGCAAACTAATAGGCAAATGTAATTGGAAAAAAAGAAGATAACTTTCAGGTAAAAAATGATAATTTATCAAGCCTGCCATGAGCCAAAACGCCGATAAAACGAATAATTTGAAGCCCAACAGTTCATAAATGAGTTTCAAATACATTTTTTTGATCCAAGACAAAGGCAAAACGGCAATGACTTCATAATCATTCAACATTAAATAGCCTTTTGTTCCTATATCTGTTGTCCAAAGAGTAATCAGCATAAGAGCAACATTAATGTAGGGGTTAAAAGTAAGTTGATGATCGATATCACAAATGATAAATACAGCCTGAGTTATCAAATTAAATCCAAAATAAAAGTAAAATATTACTATAATAGCTATCAAATCGCGCAGTTTGGGCAAAGAAATACCATGACTTGCTAACCAAACAATACCAACAGCTTTTTTATCCTCAAGCCGAAAAAATACGGTATAACTAATTTTTAAAAACGTAAAAATGGGTTTCATAAACCTTTAATAGACGTATTTTCGATTATAGTTGTCAATAATATGCTTATTTGGAAATGGGGTTCGGTAAAAAAGTCGTCCCAAGACAACATAAGTACCTAAAATAATTAGTATAGGTAAATATATTGTTTCAAAAAGATATTGCAAAAAAAAAGGCATATTTATTACACCCATTGCATAAAATAGACTTAACAAAATAGGCAGACTAGCTACTCCTTTCATAAAAACCGAAAATGATTTGTGCCTGCGTGCTAAAAAAAGAATTAATGCGGACAAGCAAGCAAAGCTACTAAAAAATAAAAATAAGATAAAAATTTCTTGGATTGATTTTATAAAAAAGCAAAATAATAACAAAAATAAAATTTTATGATTTAGAATCATAAAAATAACACTCCGAAAAAATACTCGAAAAAAACGACCCTTTTGTAAATAGTCCGTTATTAATTCCCAAAAAATAGCATGGCGGATCATGGTCGTGGTATCTATAAAAAAGCACAAACTCCAAAGGCAGAAATTAAAATAAGCAATATTATTTTCTTTTGGATTATTTCTATAAAATGCCCAAACTAAAATTAAAGCTATTAAAGGTGCTAAAACACTGAAGATGCCAAGCATATCTTTGTAAATGCTTCTGATAAACAGTTTATAGGAAAGTTCTAAGAATTTCATTTTAACGCTGTGAAAATTTGAGAAATAATCGGCTCTTACGTTTTAAATGAAAGAGCCGATTGGATAAGAAATTAGTTGCTCATACAACCATGCGCCTGAGCTACATATAAGGTAGCGCAGAATCCAATAGCAATACCTAAAGGATTTAAAGTTGCAGCAGACATTACAAGCCCAGCTACAATTGTAGCACCGCATTCACGATCTTTTGAACCACCTTGCACCGTTGCCATTTGATCTAAAGATAACTTTTTCATTGTTTTAAAAGTTTTAAAAATGATAGATTTGTTTAACGGTGCAAAGGTAGCTTGGCGCACTGCCATGTCCTGTCAGTTGTGTTAAGTTTTTAAAATATTTTCCTAAACTTACACCGCCTTTTATATTAGCCATTTCGTCGAGGCTTAATGACCTTGTTCTTTTATCCCCTCAATAATTTCCTGTGGATTAAGATAGGCTTGTTTAACAACAAATTTCGGGTATTTTTTAGGTAAAGTTTGATACCACTGATTTAGTTTTTTTGTTGATGAAAGCCGAATTAATTTGCCATTTTCTTCCACCCATATTGTTTTCCCAATCCGCCCCATGGCTTCATTTACCACAAAAACTCGATCATATAATTTAATTGTACCTGTCGTAAGCGCACGGTACAATCGTCCGTTTAAATTAATAAATACCGTAGAATCTCTATCATTATTTAGGGTAGAATCAGCCCCTCGCAAGGTAATTTTATTAATTTGCCCAAACCTTGCTTTAATAGAGTTGGTTTGCTTATTTTGATAAAATAGAAAATTTTTCGTTGGAAACTCCCATTTATCATATTTAAACCTACCCTCAAGAGTTCGCCCATCTATCAGTTTGGCTATTCCCTCATGGATTTTGTATTGGACAGGAGATTTATTTCCATTTCCTGCAAAATAAAAAAGCACAGGGTATTGGGCATAAGCGAAATTAGCTACCAAAAATGATGCTAATAGTGTAAAAATTGCTTTTTGCAAAATCATTTTTTAAGAAAAGAATGGGTTGTTATAAATAAAAATGGCTAAAAATCTAAGATAGAAACCAAACTATAATTAAATAATTTGGTTTATCATGATTCTTTTATTCATCAAAACAAGAAGCAGATGCGCCCGCAGATGCGCCACCGATAGCTCCAATTATTCCGCCCCAACCTCCAAAAGCAAAGCCCGCAAAAAAGCCCAATATTCCGCCTCCAACTGTACCCAACGTACATTTAAACCAACCCCCACCTTTCACCGTTGCCATTTGATCTAAAGATAACTTTTTCATTGTTTTAAAAGTTTTAAAAATGATAGATTTGTTTAACGGTGCAAAGGTAAGGGGTCAAATCATTTCCAAATTTGTTGGATTTTTTGTTGATGGAATAAGGCTGCACCATACAATAATGAAAATACAGCCAAGCCTACCGTTCCTATCAAGAAACCCACAAAGGCAATTTGTTCGGTTGTAGTTAAGCCGTAACTTTGCCCTGAAAAAAAGCCGATCAACATCATCAAAAAATAAAGTACAAATAAAATGACAGCAAAAGGACTTACCAAAACCAAAAGTAACAATCCTACTATTTTTTTGAAAGTTTGCATAAATAAAAAGTTTGAATGTGGAAAATTTGATAAAATAGCAAGTATTTCAAATACTTGCTATTTTATTTTGATTAACAATGTACAGCTTTTCCCAATAAACTACCTAATGTTAACAATCCGCCTGTAGCACTACCAACCAATGCCATTCCAAGATAGCCTACAACAAAATTGTTAATGCAAGCAGTATCATTAGGGAAAATTCCCCCACCTTT
>JAAFHK010000263.1 GCA_013297565.1 Cytophagales bacterium | reverse complement strand
TGCTATTATGAGTACGGCAAGCGGTGCAATCCTTGCTCCTGCGATCGTTTTGGCGGAAAACCTGATCAAACCTTATTTGAAAAATCCCGATGATAAAACCATGTTGTCTTTATTTAGGGGTTCGGTTGTGCTGATCGCTTTTCTGTCGATGTTGGTGGCATTGTTTGAGGGCAATATTTATGAATTGGCAGGCGACTCGGCGGGAGTTACCTTAGTGGCTATGTTAGTACCGCTTTTGGCGGGTTTGTGGTGGAAAAAAGGCAGTTCTATGGGTGCCATGCTTGCCATGCTTTTGGGTTTATCTACTTGGTTTGTGTGCAAATTTGGCTTAGAAACCTCTTTTCCCAGCCATCTTTGGGGCTTTTTCGTGTCCATGATTGCTATGATCTTAGGCACTTGGCTGTTTCCTGATAAGAAGTAAATTATACTCAATCAACAAATGGTTTTGTATGGCGAACATTCTTGTTCGCCACAAAAACGAACAAGAACTTCGTTTTACGATCAAGAACCAATTTAGTTTCAGTATAAATACCCAAATTCATGAGTTTTGAAATAAAAATGTATTATATTTGCCATAAAATATTTACTAATTGATTTTTGTAGATGGAAAAGCACTTTCAAAAAATTGCTACCGAATTAGCCGTAAAGCTCAATCAGGTAGCCGCAACGATTGCCCTGCTCGATGACGGTGCGACCATTCCGTTTATCGCCCGCTACCGCAAGGAAGTTACAGGAAGCCTCGATGAGGTCGTTTTGGCTTCGATCCGTGACCGAATCGAGGAGCTTCGGGAACTCGACAAACGGAGAGAAAGTATTTTGCAATCCATGACCGAAATGGAAAAACTGACTCCCGAACTCGAAGCCCAAATTATGGCGGCAGAAACTTTGGCGGTTTTGGAAGATATTTATTTGCCCTTTCGTCCCAAACGCCGAACCCGCGCCACGATTGCCAGAGAAAAAGGACTTGAACCGCTGGCTGATCAGCTTTTTTTGCAAGAAAAAGGCAGTTTGGAAGAATGGGCAAAGGCATTTATTAGTGAAGAAAAAGGCGTAAAAACTGTAGAAGAAGCCCTTGCAGGAGCAAGGGATATTATAGCCGAAAAAATTAACGAACACCCCGAAGCACGCGCCGAAATACGCCAAATTTTCGAAAAAAAGGCAAGTTATTCCGCAAAAGTGATCAAAGGAAAAGAAGAAGAAGGGCAAAAATTCAGGGATTATTTTGAATGGACAGAAAATATACAAGATGCTCCTTCGCACAGGGTTTTGGCTTTGCGCCGCGCCGAAAACGAAGGAATTATTACGCTTGACGTAGCCCCGCCCGAAGCAGAAAGTGTTTCGGCTCTCGAAACGCGTTTTGTCCAAAACAATACAGCCGCCGCCGAACAAGTCCGTTTAGCCGCAAAAGACGGTTACAAACGCCTGCTCGCCCCTTCGATGGAAACGGAAATCCGCCTCCTGACCAAGAAACGGGCAGATGAAGAAGCCATCAAGGTTTTTCAGGACAATTTGAAGGAATTGCTTTTAGCCGCACCCTTGGGACAGAAAAAGGTATTGGCTCTCGATCCTGGTTTTAGGACAGGTTGCAAAGTAGTTTGCCTCGACGAAAACGGAAAATTGGTTTATAATGATGCTATTTACCCGAACGAACCGCAACGGAAAACCGCAGAAGCTGGGTTTATTGTCAAAGATTTGGTCGAAAAATACCAGATCGAAGCCGTTGCGATTGGGAACGGAACAGCGAGCAGAGAAACGGAAAATTTTGTAAAATCCTTGAAATTAGCGAATGTTCAGGTCGTCATGGTCAATGAAAGCGGAGCCTCGATCTATTCGGCTTCCCAAGTTGCCAGAGATGAGTTTCCTGACCAAGATATTACGGTTCGTGGGGCGGTTTCGATAGGGCGAAGGTTGATGGATCCCCTTGCCGAATTGGTCAAAATTGATCCGAAATCGATAGGCGTTGGACAATATCAACATGATGTGGAGCAACATTCTTTGAAAAAAGGGCTTGACGATACGGTAATTAGTTGCGTAAATGCGGTCGGAGTTGAGATAAATACCGCCAGTAAAGAAATCCTGACCTATATTTCGGGTTTGGGATCGTCTTTGGCACAAAATATTATCAAATTCCGCAATGAAAACGGTGCTTTCAAAAGTCGGGCGGAACTCAAAAAAGTGCCGCGCTTGGGCGAAAAAGCCTTCGAACAAGCCGCAGGTTTCTTGCGAATCCGCAACGCCGCCAATCCCCTTGACAGCAGTGCGGTACACCCCGAAACTTACCATATTGTCGAGAAAATGGCTTCCGATTTGGGCGTAAAAGTCAAAGATTTGATGGAAAAAGAAGAATTGCGTAAGCAAATTGACCTTAAAAAATACGTAAGCGAAAAAGTAGGTTTGCCAACCTTGACCGATATTTTGAAAGAACTTGCCAAACCAGGGCGCGACCCGCGTGAGCAGTTCGAGGCGTTTAGCTTTGCGGACGGAGTCGAGAAAATCAGTGATTTGAAAGTAGGTATGCGCTTGGCGGGAATAGTAACGAATGTAACCAATTTTGGGGCTTTTGTGGATATTGGTGTGCATCAGGACGGTTTAGTCCATTTGAGCCAGATGGCGAACAAATTTATCAAACACCCAAGCGAGGTCGTCAAAGTTCAGCAAAAAGTCATGGTTACAGTAACAGAAGTTGATGAAAGCCGCAAAAGAATTGCCCTTTCTATGAAAGAAGAACCGTTTAACCCTGTGGCGACACCGCAGAAAAAAGACAAAAATGCTCCTCCGCTAAAAGAGGAAAACCTAAGCGACAAACTTGCCATGCTAAAGGCAAAGTTTAAGCAATAAAAATGACAAATTGGCTTGAGTCTGTTTAGAAAAAAGGTTTCCTTATCCGAAAATAAGGAAACCTTTTATTTGCTTTTCAAATCTATAATTTTTTCCAAATTCTTGATTTTATCTTCTAAAAAGTTAATTTTTTCTTGTAAATACCCCATTTCTTGTTTCAAAAACGTATTTTCGTGTTGTAAATTTTGGTATTCGAAAGGTAAATTATTATTCACTATAAACCCATATCCGCCACTTACTTTCTGTTTATCATTATGAATGTAATAGTAATAGTTATTCTTATCGCCTAAAGTTAGTAATTCAAAAATATCATGTTTGCCATGCCTTGTTTCTATTTTGGGCATATCGATAAGTAAAGATAATTCGTAACTATTTTCTGCTATTTTTTTAAGTTTTACCCGATAAATAGCCACCATATCAAATACAAAACGTTCTACAGGATAGTTAAAAGTCTATTTATACTCAATCAAATTGGTTCTGTAGGGCGAACATTCTTGTTCGCCACAAAAACGAACAAGAATGTTCGTTTTACGACAAAACCATTTTAGTTTCAGTATATAAACTTCCTTAAATACTAAACGTAGTTCCACATCATTGCCCTCCCGATCACAATCATCAATAATTAAGGTAATACTTTGTGTTTGAAAATCGAATTGTAAACCCTTCGTGGAAATGTCGTATAAAACATACTATTCAAAAAAAACTTCAATATCATTAGATAAGATTTCTTTCATTTTCGTACTCTTACATAAATATGTGAATCAGGCAAACCTCGTTTGATTGGATTACAGTTTTTGTCCAAATATTGTACATTTTTTTGCTGTTTGTTAGGATTTTCCCTATGCCAATGCGGACGTTTATCACCATTGGAATCGGTCGCACCAAATCCTACAACAATTCTTGTATAGATTTTGTGTTGAAAACGCAACCTATTTCCATTATTCGGCTCATATTGGATTAATTCCCATACTTCAGGCAATTTTTCAGGGCTTCGTGGCGGATTGTCCCAATTTATTCCATCTAAAGCGCAAACGCATTTTGGCGAAATCGAATCCCGCAAAACCGCCATCAAATGACAATAATCCCGCATTTCGCCACTTGGCAAGTCTTCACCGTTTTCGATTCGGTTGATCAAATCCAATAAACGATCTTCGTCCGTTTTCGGATTTTCGAGCATCGAAAAAATTCCAAATCCTATTCCCAAAATTACTAAAAACCGATCAAAATGCCAATTTTCCAATTTTTAAAAGATGTTTTTAGTGGTTTTTCGAGTTTTGAAACAGGAATCTGTATTTTTGTAGGATTGGATTTTATTAGCATTTCGAAAAAGAATGGTTTTATAGTCAAAAATAAAAAGTAATCTCAAAAATTCCAAACATTGGTTCAAAATCATTCTTCCACCACTTTCCACTTATATTCCATTGCTTCACGGTTCAAACCGCCGATTACTTCTAAATCTTGGAAACCTATTAGCATTTTGCATAGGTCCCACTCAAGCCCTGTATCTTTAGACTCAAAGGGACAAGTGTTTTTTTTAATGGGGCTATTTCATAAATATACTGGTCGAATTTATCCTCTAAATGTTGATGCATAAGGCTTTGATCGGGCAAATCTGCACACAAATCATTAGGACAAGAGGCATACAAATGGCTGATATGATCTTGCAGATATTGCTCTGATACTTCGGCTGACCGAGCAATCCCTGCTAAGGATATTTTTTCCAACAAAAGCCTGTCTATCAAGGCTTTTGTTTTTCTGAAATCAATTTTTGTGTCGGATTCAGCACAAATTGCCGCCCGCAAACTTTGCAATAATGATTTTGCGTTGCCATGGTGAATATGCCCATTTAGTTTAATATTTTTACTTTGGCAAGAAGGACAAATCATCGAAAAATGCAAGTTTTAGTTTTAGATATATTTTTGTAAATTTACTAAATTTTTCCCAAAAGCATTAATGTTTAACACTACCAAAAAATGTTTATACAGACAATACTTGCCAAAAATACCACAATTTCCCATATCCCAAGAAAACAGAAAACGCCTGAAGGCGTTTTCTGTTTTCTCAAATTTTCTATAATTCCTCTCAATCTCTACCGACTCACCTTCAGGACATTAATTACGTTTGTTCCTGCGCCTTCGCCCGATCCGCGCGTGCTGATATAAACATCTCCTTTTTTCAAAAAACCGCCATCAACTAAGGTTTTTTCGATAGAAGCAAAAATTTCGTCATTTGAAACCGCCTGTGGGTTATCGAAAAGGAAACTTCGAACGCCCCAAACCAAATTCAAAACCGTAACTTGATTGCGGCTTCGAGTAAAAACGAAAATATTGGCTTCGGGACGGCGACAAGCTATTTGGTAGGCAGTATAACCGCTTTTGGTCATACAAACAATCGCTTTCGCTTCCGTTTCTTGGGCAAGTTTGCAGGCGTGCGTAAGCAACATTTCACTCACAAAATCACTTTGATTGCGGCTTACATCAAAATAACGGTGAAAAATCTCTTTGCGGTTTTTTTCGATATACCCTATCGTTTTGACCATACTTTTGACCGTTTCGAGAGGAAAATTCCCGCTTGCCGTTTCCGCACTTAGCATTAGCACGTCTGCTCCGTCAATAACCGCATTGGCTACGTCATTGGTTTCGGCGCGCGTTGGGCGAGGATTTTTGATCATACTTTCCATCATTTGCGTAGCAATGATGACGGGTTTCCCCAAAGTATTACATAACTGCACAATGTGTTTTTGAACCAAAGGCACTTCTTCCATCGGAATTTCTACGCCCAAATCGCCACGTGCCACCATGACCGCATCAGTAACTCGTACAATTTCTTCAATGTTTCGAACCGCCAAAGGCGTTTCGATTTTGGCAACAATTTTGGTCATTTTATCCGCCTGTTGCATAATATTACGCAATTCCATAATATCGACCGCACTTCGCACAAAGGAAAGAGCAATCCAATCAACATCATTTTCCAAACCAAAAACCAAATCTTCGCGATCTTTTGGGGTAAGCGAATTGGCAGAAACCTTTGTATTTGGCAGATTAATGCCTTTTCGAGATTTGATAACACCACCATGAATAACCTCTGCATAAACGGCATTGCCTTCGACTTTAATGGTGCGTAACTCGATATTTCCATCATCAATCAGGATCGGTTCGCCTGCTTTTACGTCCTGCGCCAAATCATAAGTAGAAGTTAGGCGCGCACGAGTCCCGATGGCTTCTTCGTGGGCTATGATGACTGTTTCGCCATTTTTGACCTC
>JAAFHK010000264.1 GCA_013297565.1 Cytophagales bacterium | reverse complement strand
TTTTGATTTTATTCGAAAGGGAATAAATAATTCGAAACAGTATTTTAAAATAAAATAGAGTTTATGAATAAAATGTAACGTACCCTTTAGGGTGCGATTAATTACCTGATTTTCAACAAATTAGAAACACCCTAAAGGGCGTTACGCAAATTGTTCATAAACTCTCTAATAAATTTTGGTAGAAAAAAACGTATACTAAAACTAAATTGGTTTTTGTCGTAAAACGAAGTTCTTGTTCGTTTTTGTGGCGAACAAGAATGTTCGCCGTACAAAAACGCTTTTTATTGAGTATAATAATGAAATCTCCCCTGATTGGTATTTTATTTGGCGGATAATGCCTCTTTTAATGTTTGGGCATTTATTTCGGTGTATTTCCAAATCCGTTTGCCTTGATGCTCCTTTTGGAAATTTTGTGCATCTTTTTCGCTTGCCAAAGGAATAAAATCGTGTCCCATTGCCCCCATAACATCGCTTCCGCTTACGTACAGGGCTGTCTGTGCGTCTATCTTTTTGAGTTCATAAAATTCCGTAACCCACACTTTTGCAAAAGCCGTATCTTGTTTGGCTTCGGATCGCAAGACAAAATAACAGCGTGGGGAGCAAAACCAAATTTCTGAACCTGTCTTTCGTTCGGCTTTGGCATTGGATCGGGGAAATTCCTGTGATGGCATACCACAATGGGCGCAATCCTGATTGATTTCGACTTTTTGAATAACTGCGTCTGTATTCTTTGTATTTTCTTGATTTTCCGTATTTTGTGATTTTTTTTCACAAGAAAAAAATACAAAAGCAAGCATGAGAAAGGTAAAATTTTTCATAAAAAAATATTTTTTGCGAATGTATAGCTTCTGTATTATTTTTCAAATAAAAAAAGGCTGTTTTTTGCAAACAGCCTTTCATTTTTAGGTCATCAAAATACTTCTATATTGATCGATTTTTTGTAAGGCAATGCCTGTGCCTCTCACTACGGCTCTTAATGGATCGTCTGCAATGTGAATCGGGAGTTTGGTTTTCATCGCAAGGCGCTTGTCGAGTCCTCTAAGCAAAGCCCCACCGCCTGTCAAATGAATCCCATTATCGTAAATATCCGCCGAAAGTTCGGGAGGAGAAGTTTCGAGGGCTTTCAAAACAGCTTCCTCGATTTTTGAAATTGATTTATCAATCGCATAGGCAATTTCAGGATACGAAACTTTGACAACTTTCGGAATCCCTGTCATCAAATCCCTGCCGCGCACCTCAAAATCGGGCGGTGCATCGTCAAGTTCAGCCATTGCCGCACCAACCTCTATTTTGACTCTTTCAGCCGAACGTTCGCCAATGAGTAAGTTGTGTTGGCGGCGCATATAATCGAGAATGTCTTTGCTAAAAACATCTCCTGCCGTTCGGACGGACTGGTCGCAAACAATACCAGAAAGGGCAATTACCGCAATTTCGGTCGTTCCACCACCAATATCCACGATCATCGTTCCGTTGGGTTTGTCAATATCGATCCCGATCCCGATAGCTGCTGCAAGCGGTTCTTGGATCATATAGACCTCTTTTGCTCCTGCGTGTTCCGCCGAGTCCCTTACGGCGCGTTTTTCTACCTCCGTAATGCCCGAAGGAATACAGATGACCATGCGGTGCGGAGCATTAAAAAATTTCCGTCCCGTATCGATCATTTTGATCATGCCTCGAATCATGTGTTCGGCGGCGTGAAAGTCAGCAATTACTCCGTCACGCAAGGGGCGAATCGTTTTCAGATTGGCGTGCGTCTTTTCGTGCATTTGCATGGCTTGATTGCCTATCGCAACGACCTTGTTCGTTGCTTGATCTATAGCGATAATCGAAGGTTCGTCGACTACAATTTTACCTTTATATAAGATCAGCGTGTTTGCCGTTCCCAAATCGATGGCAATGTCGTTCGTAAAAAAATCAAACAATCCCATTTTTACTTTTTGATTAGTCGGTTAGTTTTATATTTTAGGTGGTTTTCTCCCACCGATGTTTACTTGACTGGGCAAAAGTATTAAATACTTCATAATTGGCATAATAAGTTACTAAGAATTTGCAAACAAATAGACAATTTTATTACCAAAGTGTGAAAAACTAATTTTTTTATTTATTTGGAGGTCAAAAAGTCTGGGTAAATTATTAGAGAATCAAATTCAGATTGTATTTTTTTTGAAAATTCTAAAAGAATATCTATCTTGCTTCTGTTAAAAATCAGGACTTTCAAAATATAGATTTTACCAAATATGCAAACCATTTACGCTTCCCGATTTGCTAAGCATGAGTATGATTCTGCATCAAAAACGCTTTTCAGTGATTGGTTTCTCGAAACCGAATACATGAGTAGTGTAGATTTTGGAACCGAAATGGAGGCTTGGCTTGGTGTTTTTCGCCAAACCAAACCCAAATACCTGTATGATAATTGTGTCAATTTTCTTTATCCCATCGTTCCCCAAGAACAGGTTTGGATGGCTGAATTATTAAATGCCGAATGGATCGAGTTGGGTTTGAAAAAATATGCCCACATGGTTCCTGTTGATATGATTACCGAAATGTCCGTAGAACAGTCTTTTGAGGAGTTTTTTGAGATGAAACTGCCAAAACAATTCCCGATTGTAAACTTTACCAATCAAGAAGAAGCCATCAAATGGCTTTACGAATAAAACAAAATTTTTTCTTTTGCTTGCTTTATTGGTATTTTTTTCAGAAAATTAGCCTTTCAAAAAATATCAATTCGAATCGTGATTTATTTAGACGATATTATTTACAACATCGAGAAAGAAAAATGCGTCCTGTTTGTCGGCTCTCTGGTCGGCGTACCTAAAGGCGAACGCCCTCTCGACCGTATAAACCGCGACCTTAAGAGTTTTCGAGAAATAGAAATCGATCAATATTATAAGCGCGACCAACTTTTTTTCTTTACCAACCAAAGTAGCAAGCACCAAACCTACCGAACCATCAACCGTTTGTACGGAAATCTCCCTCCCGAATCTATTCATGAAAAAATTGCACAAATTCCGCTGGATTTGGTGGTTTCCGTTTCGCCTGAACTTCGCCTGAAGAAAGCCTACGATCAGTATTGCGGCGAAATGAACAAGGATTATTTTTTTATGCACTATAATATGCGGCGCGAATTGCGGGAGATAAAACCTGATCGCAATCACCCGCTTTTGTATAATCTCTGCGGCTCTCTTGAGGACGAACATTCCGTAATTTTTACTTTCGAAGACCTTGCGGATTTTTTTGAAAGTGCTTTTACGAACAAACTCCCAATGGAGTTTATTTATGAAATCAAAGAAGCAAACACTTTTGTATTCATTGGTTGCGACTTTAATGTATGGTATACTAAGCTCATTTTCAGGCTTTTAAATATTCATAAAGATTCTCTCATGGTCTATGCCACCGACCAAGCCGACCTTGACGAAGAAACCCGTATTTTTTACCAAAAAAACTTCAAAGTGCGTTTTTTGGAAGGTGATGTCGATACTTTTGTGGAGGAATTGTATGAAAAATGCAAGGAAAAAGATTTGTTGAGAAAAGAAAAACAGCCTGTTTTGGAGGAAAATGTGGAAAAAAAAGGCGGTTTGAAAGAAGATATTTTAGCCATGATCGCCAATGGACAGATAGGCGAGGTGATTACGAAACTCATGGTTTATTTTGATAAAAACGAAGATACCGAATCGCTGTTCGAGGTCATCACCCAGTCCGCCAAATTTAGGGATTTGGAAAAACAAATCAGAGAAAAAACCGTCAAAAACGAAGATATAGAAGTTGGTAAATCACGCATTATCAAGGCTTTATTACAAATCACGAAAAATATTCAAGAGTCATGAACCTCTATCGTTACCCTGGTTCGAAACCCTTTACGCAAAGGGACAGCCCTGTTTATTTTGGGCGCGATTTGGATACCGACAGGTTGTTCCGATACGTGATTGTGAATAATCTGGTCGTGATTTACGGCAAATCGGGTTTGGGGAAATCCTCCTTGCTCAATGCGGGACTTTTGCCGCGCCTTGCCGCCGAAAAAAGCTATCAAACCTATTTTATTCGATTCAATAATTATACGCCTGAAACAAGCTATACGCCTTTGCAGGTCGTAATCAAAACCATTACGGCAGATTCTACACCTGAAACTTTTTTGCAAGAGGTTGAACCTCAAAAGATTAGCCTTTGGCAATACTTAAAGGCAAAAGACCTCAAGGCTCAAGAACAGCAAAAATACATTTTGGTTTTTGACCAATTCGAAGAGCTTTTTACCTATCCAAACGGCATCGATGCTTTCAGTCGGGAAATTGCCGAATTGCTCGAACGCAAAACGCCTTTCGATTTTCAACGCAAACTCAACACCCTTCTCGATCACAATCCCAATGCTTTTTCGCAAGACCAAATCGATCAGATCATGCGTCCTCTGCACGTAAAAATCGTCTTGGCGATCCGTTCGGACAAATTGAGTTTGCTCAACCGTTTGAAAGATCATATTCATAATATTCTTCAAAACTGTTACGAAATCAAGGCTTTTGATCGCACGCAGGCTATCGAGGCACTGGTGAATCCCGCCCAAGCCACCGACCAAGTTTATGCCACACCGCCTTTCAGTTATAATCCCGATGCCCTGCGGCTTATTTTGGATTTTCTCTCGAACAACCAAGACCAGACCGTTGAGGGATCACAATTACAGATAGTTGGGCAGTACGTAGAACAACATTTGGTTGGACAAACGCCCAATAAAACGGTAACTGCCGAAGATATTGGAGATTTGGCGTACGTGGTCGAAAACTATTATGAATGGCTCATCGAGGAACTTTGCCAAAAAGAAGAAGATAGAAATGCGGTACATGATTTTATAGAGAATGGGCTTATTTTTGAGCCCGAACAGCGCCGAATCAGCCTTTTCAAAGGACAAATCAAGGCAAATTTTAATATTTCGGACGAAATGCTGAACCGTCTGGTCGATTCGCACGTCTTGCGCGCCGAAGCAGGAACAGGAGGCGTGTATTATGAACTTAGCCATGATACGCTGGTCAATCCAATTTTGAAGGCAAAAGAAAAGCGGTTTTTTAGCATAAAACAAACAGAAGAACAGGAAAAAGTACGCCAGATCGCAGAAAAGCAGGTGGAAGCTGAAAAGCAAAAATCTAAACTGGCTTCTCAAAAAATAGAACGAAGGGCGCAACGCATTGGCTTTTTTGTCCTGTTTTTTGTGGCTGTTTTGGGCGGAGCTTTGTCTTATCAACTATGGAACAAAAATAAGGAGTTGCGAAATACGACCAAAAGCCTTGATTCTTATGTCGAGGAATTGACCTTTGTCAATAAAAGTAATCGCAGGCTGGTCGATTCTTTGCGCAAATCTAATGTAGAAATTTCGAACCTAAGCGAACAGTTGCGCTCAACCGAACGCCAAAATTTTAGTAAAGCCTTGATGGACAAACAAAACGAACTCGATAGCATTCGGACTTTGTACGAAAATGTTAAGCGTTTGGAGCAAACTATCAATTTTCGGTATGAAACGCTTGATGAAAAAAATCAAAAACTCAAGGAAAACTACAATAACCTGAAAAAAGATATGGAAAACCTCGAAAACCGCCTAAAAGTGGGTTATCGAAGCCTAAAAGACCGCGAATATCAGCAGTTGCGGCAAAATGTAATAGAAGAATACAAACGATTAAGGTCAAAATACTAATTTTTTAAATAACAAAATGTATGAATGCAGTTAGTTATAACCGCACCAAAATTATTGCAACGGTTGGTCCCTCTTGCAATACGAAAGAAAAACTTTTGGAACTCATGGTGGCAGGTGTTGATGTTTTTCGCCTCAATTTTTCGCACGGAACGCACGAACAGCACCTTGCGGTAATCAAATCGATTAGAGAATTGAACCAGAAATTCGATTCGAATATTACCATTTTGCAAGACCTTCAGGGTCCAAAAATTCGTATGCGAACCATCGAAAATGACGGCGTAGAGGTCAAAAATGGCGAAACAGTCATCATAGCCCACGAAGAAGCCATCGGGACTCGTGCGCGCCTAACTTCTACTTATGATTTGGCGCAGGACGTAAAAGCAGGCGAACCGATCCTGATTGAT
>JAAFHK010000262.1 GCA_013297565.1 Cytophagales bacterium | reverse complement strand
AAAGTGCTATTGATAATCAATGTAGGCGTAGAGCTATAGGCGGCGGCATTTATGATAGCTCCCCCTGCTTGTCCTGCATTAGTTATATTCCTATCAAATACACAATTCACAAAAGTTCCTCTACATTCATCATTCGCATCACTACTGATAAGTAAAACCGCCCCTCCACTGGCTACTGTTGTTCCATTATTCCGAAAAAGACAATTTTGAAAAGTAAAATTAATACTACAAGTCCCACCACCATTAGTAGCCCATCCATATACTGCTCCGCCTGCATTACCCATGTTATCGTTAAACTGACAATTAATAAAAACAGGGGTATAACTGGCTACTACAAAAAGAGTAGAAATACTAATGCCACCGCCATTACTACTTGCTCTGTTACCACTGATGACCACATTGCGAAACACAGCAGAACTGTGGTTCATAAAAATACCTCCACCTGTGTTATCATCACCTGTCCCATTCGCCAAGCCCCCAGTAATATAGAAGCCGTCTAAGAGAGCCGCACTATTTACATTCGCCGCCTCTACTACGTGATAAAGGTTTGTACCTGTCTGTCCGTTTTTATCCGTTAGTCCATCAGCATTGGCATCAGTATCATTACTATCTACGTCCCCACTTAGAATGGTTCGGTTTGCCATATTCGAAAAATTACGAGCCGCAAGGGTCGCATCCCCATTCACAAAATGCCCATAGATTTTTACCCCATTTTTCATGGCAAAAGTTCTGGTACGCAAATCACCAGGAACAACATTAGATTCATTTTTAGTAGGCTTATAAACCCCTCTCGCTACCCATATTTCGTCACCTGCTACAGAAGCTGCCAAAGCATTATTCAAGGCATCGACTCCTCGATAAGCGTTTGTCCAAGAAGTCCCATTATTTAGCCCTGTTCCCAAGTTAATATCGACATAGATTGGCGGAGGAATAGTAACATTATACTGATTCACTCTATCCAAACCATCTCCAAGTATATACATTCGAGTTCCGTCAGCCGAAAAAGCCATATCAGTAGGAGAAGTTTCTTGGGCGGCAGGTATCAAATAATTAAAACCCGTATAGGTAGCTGTTGTAACTTGAAAAGCCGTTCCAAGCGTGTATTGATATACCCTCTTAGTATTAGCACCCACAAAAAACATACGCAATCCATCAGTCGAAAAAACAGTCTCCTGCGGACTCGTGTCCTCTGCCCCAAAAGCAAATAAACCAATATAAGAAGCAGTCGAAATATCAAAAGGGGTAGATAAATTGTACTGTAAAACCTTATCACCATTGGTGTCAGTAATAAACATTCGATGACCTGTGGGCGAAAAAGTAATCCCCCGACCTGCTACAACTGATCCCAAAGGAGCCGTAGCCAAGGACAAAGTAGTACCACTATAAGTAGCGGTATTTACTTGAAAAGCTGTTGAGAGATCATATACAAATACGGCGGTGTTGCTGAAAACAAACATTTTAGTTCCATCAGGCAGAAAAGCTACGCCACGAGCAATAGGTGTCGTTTGTGTGGTAGTATTGTAAGAGTTTCCAGGTGTAAATGTAGCAGTTGTAGCATCAAAAGCCGTAGATAAGTTATATTGATAGACAGTCGTGCCTCCCACCATATACATTCGTGTACCATCAGGCGAGAACGTTATAGCTTCAGGCAATGCGCTTTCTGAACCTACACCAAACTGTCCTGCATAAGTAGGTGCAGTGCTAAGATTAAACTGTGCAGATGCCCCTTGCACCATGAGTACAAATCCTAAAAACAGCGTAAAAATTATCTTTTTCATATTTTTTTAAGAGAAAACAAGGTGATTTCGATCTAAATTTTTTTTGATTGTATATTGTTAAACGCCCCTATAGGGTGTTCTAAATTTCTTTCCGTATTCTATCCAAAAACAGACGCATATCGGCATACATTTGTTCGACCGTTTCTTTGTCAAACTTGATATAAGGTTCGTAATCGCCTTCCATACGATTCGAGAACGCATCTCTATACACTTTTCCAAAACGCAAGTCAATTTTTTGGGTATGAAAAATGTAAAACGCCCTTTAGGGTGTTTCTAATAGCTTGAAAATCAGCACACTGGCACACCCTAAAGGGTATGTTACAGAATATTCATAAACGCTATTAAGCATAAATTCCTTGTAAAATAGCCTCGTCATAAATCGGCTGTCTTCCCCTACACCCTTTCATTTCGGTCAAATCCAAGAAATGCGTATCCGTAATAATATCCCATTTGAGCATAACATCATACAATACACCACGTATTTCTCGTTTCTTTTGCCAATCGTAAGGATTTTTCAACAAAATCAACAAATCATAATCTGACCATCGATGGGCTTTTCCTGTTACCCTCGAACCAACGCAAAATGACCTCGACAATCTCCTCCCCAAAGTGAGTTTGTAAGGTAGTTTTGATTTCTTTCAAAATCCGTATGGTTTTCTTGGTTGGTGGCATTTTCGTAAAAGTAATCTGTGTTTTATGACAAAAAAATGAAACACTTTGCCTAAGACTCGAAACGTAAAAACGGTTTCATAGTTTAACTCTACAAATATACGTGCTGTTTGGCAAAAGTCGCAAATTTTTCACTACGTCATGAATACGTCAAGCGTGTTAAAGAAAAAAAACCTACCCAGTTTCATGAATTAGGTAGGTTTTTTTTCTTCGGGTTTGGCTAAAACGGTTGATAATTAGACCAAGAGCCTCGTTTCCAAAATGTCCCTAAATTTGCGTAAAACGGCAATAATTTTTAACAAATCTTCTCTTTGGGTACTTTCGAAGGCTTCCGAAACACAATATTCTTTGCCATCCATAATCACAAAACGCCAAATTGCCCCTACAATTTCGACTCCATAAAGCGGAATTGGGCGTGTATTTTTGGTTTGTCCAATCAAAAAAGCCTCGATGAGTTGCGCCATCGAATCACCATGCGGATTTTTATTGGGTTTGTATTCTTGAAAATGGAAGTAAGGTTCGCCGTGAATGTTCATTACGCCTTCGGCAAGCATAAAATCGGCTTTGACAGTAAGTTTGATGCCCTCGACTTTTGCCCAAATAATTTTGTCAAAATAGCTGATCACTTTATCGTCTTGGATCATATAACCCAAATCGAGTATGACACTGATAAATTTCATTTTCAGGTCTTCTTCAGACCAGCCTTTTATATCTTTGACGGCTTTTTTGAGGGCTTTGTCAAAAATAGCTTGTTCTACAACATCAAAAATGGGACTCTCTACATCAAGCCATTCTTGCATGAGTTTGGAAGGCTCGATAAGAGGTTTTAGTTGAAAGGTTTTAATCAATTCGCCTTCCTGCCAATTTTTGCCTATAATTTCGTCTTCTTCGGCTGTGTTTTTCTTTTTGCGTGCCATAAGTTTATCGTATTGGTTAATTTTTTTAGAACCAAAAATAAGGATAAATTTTTAAAAAATCAAAAAAAAATACCATTTCCGTAGAGAAATGGTATGGCTGCGAAATTCTGAATCAGGATTTGCAGAAGTAAAGAACGAACCGTTTTTCGGCTGTTTCATCAAACCTTCAAAATCAACGAATCCAACATCAAATCCCTACTCCTTCCTTGCCTTGTCTTCCAAAAGCCTTTCCAAACGTTGCAAACGCTGTTCGGTGGTTTCGGATTGGGTTTTAAGCGTTTGGACTTCGGTTTTCAAACCTGCTTTTTCGCTGCGTAATTGGGCATTTTCTTTTTCCAAAGCCTCAACTTCGTTGGGCGTTTCTTGGATTGCTTTGAAAAGTTCGTATATTTGGGGGAAAACAAAATTTTATGATAATAAGTAGTTTGCTTCCCAAAACTTTATACGGTTTCAAATTTTATGTACTATTTTTGATTGCGATCCTTAGTTTAGGGCTTATTTGGGTATTTATGCTTGTGCCTGATAAAACTGATGATGTTACAGATATTGATAAAATTGCCTACCGAATTTGTCATAATGATAATGTCGATCCTTCAAGTATGGAAAAAATGAGGCTTTTTTTATTTCGAACCGAAGAAGTACGTTTTGAAAATGATCTCGATCTGCAAGAATATTTGTGCGGGAATTGTCGAAATTGCGAATTTCCCTTTGATGATAAACAATTCAAGGCTATTTTTGGTATGACCAAAAAATTCTTTCACCAAACGATCAAAACGGATTTATTGGGTTATTTGATGAAAAACTCCAGATTCCGAAAATATCTTAAAAAAATTGACACGAATAACCCCAATTTTGGGTATAATAAAAATACAGGGCGAATCGTTTTGCAAAACCCCAAAAACCTTCGTGAAACCTTAGAAACAAATGTATTACGCAAAGATATACTACCATGATAGAGGAAGAAATTTTTTGTAGTTTAAAAGGGGCGCATTTTTCCCCAAAAGAATTAGCGGAAAAAACAAGTTTGCCTTTGGAAAACTGCCTCGAAGTAGGCGAAGGGCGAAATTTTTTGCAAAAAATACCTACTAATTATGGAAAAGCTAATTTAGTAATTCCTCAAGCCTTACCCGAAGGCGTACCTGCTATGACTTGGATTACCCAAACGCTTTTTACTCATTATCAAATATTACTTGAATGTGGGGTAGAAGAAATGGAAATTACGGTAATGATTGATTGTGCAACTGGAATTTTGAATTGGTGGATCGACCACGAAAGCATGAAAATTTTAGGCGATTTGCGGATTAACCTTGCTTTTACGGCTTCTTATCAGGAAGAAATATCAATATCTGAACCTGAATTTACAGAATTGTAGAATTAAACACAAACAGCCGAACGATTCGGCTGTTTGTGTTAATTTCAGAATCAAGATTTACAGGATTAAACAGCCTGATTTTCAAGAAAAACAGCCTTTGGTGTTAGGCTGTTCTCCTCAAAATTCTAAAATCCTGTAAATCCTGATTCTGATTAATTCTTCCTATACAAGTAAAAACGCTTGGTTCGTGCAATAGGCACATTTACAGGCGTATTGGTAGGATTCGGATCGTAAATGCCACCTGTATTGGTAGTAGGATTTCCACCCCATACGATCATTTTCGTACCTGTCCATACTGCGGTGTGTTGTAATCTTACTGAAGGAACACCTGTAGTAGTAGTGCTTATCCAAGTATCTGTAGCAGGGTCATAAATCCCACCTGTATTAGTCGCAGGATTTCCTCCCCATACAATCATTTTTGAACCTGTCCAAATAGCGGTGTTATAGGCTCTTGCTGTGGCGTTTGTAGTAGAAATACTTGTCCAAGTATCTGTCGAAGGATCGTAAATACCGCCTGTGTTAATGGCACTGAACATGGAATTATACCCTCCCCATACAATCATTTTTGATCCTGTCCATACTGCGGTGTGGCTCGATCTTGCTGTAGGTGCGCCTGTGGTACTCATACTTGTCCAAGTATCTGTAGTAGGATCATAAATGCCACCTGTATTATAGAAAAAAGTACCATCATACCCACCCCAAATAATCATTTTTGAACCTGTCCAAATGGCTGTATGTAAGTATCTTGCTGAAGGGGCATCAATGTAATCTGTACTTGCCCAATTATCATTAGTGATCATGGTATATTCTTCCACATTTGTTACCAATCGAGATTGTAAGGTATAACCTGCCGCAATTATAGCAGAATTTTGCGTTTCGCTAAGGATAATGCCACCTGAAGGCACTGAAGTACCGCCGCCTGCTACTACCGCCCAAGAGAGATTACCTGCGCCGTCATTGGTCAAGACGGAATTTGCCGCACCTTGCGAGGCGGGGAAGGAAGTGGGGACATTATTAATGCTCGTAAAATTGCCGTTGGCATTGATATGCAGTTTGTTCGCTACCGAAAACTGCGTAGCCGAGAGAAATTCGGTAGCCGTATTTCCATTGACCAAGACACCTTTGGCAGTAATAAAATCCGTATTTACGCCTTTGGCAGTTAAGAAACCGTTTTCATTTACATTAAAGGCATTATTGGCTACGGATAATTGAGTAGAGGAAATAAATTGCGTATTGGTATTTGCCAAATTCGTATTTCCACTGACGTTCAAACCTGTCGAGCTAATAAATTGCGAATTTACGTTTCCATTTACCAAAATGCCTGTCGAGCTTAGGAATTGCAAATTGGAATTGCCATTGACCTGTAACTGGTTTGTAGTCGTGAAATTGGTATTGAATTGCGAAACAGAAATT
>JAAFHK010000261.1 GCA_013297565.1 Cytophagales bacterium | reverse complement strand
GATAAAGAAACTGGCGAAAAAGTGGAAAAATTGCTTTTCGACCTTAACCGTGAATCTCAAACGACTTTGGTACTGGTTACACACGACCTCGAATTGGCAGAAAAAACCCAGCGCATTATCAAACTCAAAGGCGGGGCGGTGATTAGTGATGAAATGAAGGCTATTGAATAAATGTGTAATACCCTTTAGGGTGTTTATAATAACTTGAAAATCAGTGCATTGGCACACCCTAAAGGGTATGCTACAGATTTATTCAGAAACTCTAATGAAATGATTTTTTTTATTTAAAAAATTCAAAATATGCCAATAGCATTGATTACAGGGGCAAGTTCGGGAATCGGACAGGCTACAGCCCATTTGTTTGCCGAAAAGGGGATTGATTTGATAGTGTGCGGACGGCGACAGGAACGCTTGTACGAATTAAAAAACACTTTGGGCAAAAAAGTGAGAATTTTGCCGCTTGCCTTTGATGTAAGGGATAAAAAAGCGGTTTTGGAGCAAATTAGCCAAATTCCTACGGAATGGCAGTCTATTGATTATTTGATCAATAATGCGGGCAATGCGCACGGTTTGGCTTCTTTTGCCGATGCCGATTTGGAAGACTGGGACATGATGCTCGATACGAACGTAAAAGGGCTTTTATACGTTTCTAAAGCCGTTTTGCCCATGATGCTGGCTCGCAAAAAAGGACATATTGTCAATTTGGGTTCGATAGCAGGCAAAGAAGTATATCCAAACGGAAGCGTCTATTGTGCTTCCAAATTTTCGGTCGATGCCTTAAGTACCGCCATGCGCATGGATTTATTGGGAAATGGTATTAAGGTAAGTGCGATTCACCCTGGTATGGTCGAAACAGAGTTTTCAATAGTACGTTTCAAAGGAGATGAAGCACGTGCCAAAAGCGTTTATCAGGGAGTTGAGCCTTTGCGTGGGGCAGATATTGCTGATATTATTTGGTATATTATTTCTGCGCCTGCCCATGTCAATATTGCCGATCTGGTCGTCTTTCCCAGCGCCCAAGCAAGTGCCACACAGGTAAAAAGAAATTAACAAAGATGCCATTTTCGTTGAAAAATGGCATTTTTATTTTGAAAAATTTTTGATAGATTTGGAAAAAAATTAGAGAAATGGAAAAAATGATCACAATTCAAATTGTGGAAAAAGAATGGGAAAGAGTGCAAACTTTTTTGGGAACAGAAAATATACCTTTCCAAACTTTGCCCAACTGGTTGCCTACTATTGACCAAGAGGGCGTATATGCATTTTTGCGTTTGCGAATGATAGATCATTACGAAGAAAAATATCAAATAGATTTTGCGAAATTTATTTGGCTTTAGATGCCGAAAATCTTTTCGATAATGAGTGGGTAGCAATGGATTGGGAAGGGGATATTTTATTACTAAAGCGTTTCAAAACCAAAATTATAGAACCCAGCACTTCATTTTAATTTATCATAAAAATTCCCTACTTTTGCAACGAAAAAAAATTTAACGAAGTCAAGAAAAGGAAAGCAATTTATTTTTTCCGTTTGACGACATCATTTTACTCAATCTATGAAACACTTTTTGGTATTGGTTTTTATATTGGTTTCGCTTGCGGCGCAGGCACAGGTCAAAATTGGGCTTGGGAACAGAAATAGGGATAATTCGACTTCTCAAGAAAAGAAAGATGAGGTAAATTATTCGGCGGCAAAGGACTTCACGATTGCTGATATTACGATTACAGGTGTGGAATACCTGAACCGTATTTCGCTGATCTCGATGAGTGGCTTGAAAGTGGGGGATAAAATCAAAATTCCGGGCGAAACGATTGGGAAGGCAATCAAAAAACTCTGGGCGGCGGGTCTGATTGGGGATATAAAAATTACGATCACCAAGACCGAAGGTTCAAGTGTGTATTTGAATATCGACCTCAAAGAACGCCCTCGCCTCTCACGCTATGAGTTTGTGGGGATTGCGAAAGGACAGCAAAAGACTATTTCCGAAAAAATAAGCCTGATTCGTGGCAAAGTGTTGAATGACGCTTTGTTGAAAAATACCGAAAATACGATCAAGGATTTTTATGCCGAAAAGGGTTTTAAAAATGCAAAAGTCAAGATTTTACAGAAAAAAGATACCACTTTTGGCAAAGCCTCGAACTGGGTGTATGTGGAAGTAAATATTGACAAGGGCAATAAAGTGAAAATCAATGATATTATTTTTGAAGGAATTGCGGATATGCCCGAAAAGAAATTGTTGAAAAAAATGAAAAAAACCAAAGAAAAATGGTTTTTACGCATTTTTACTCCTTCCAAATTTATCAAAGAAGAATTTTTGAAAGACAAGGACAATTTGATTACCTTTTATAACAAAAATGGCTATCGAGATGCCCAAATCATCAAGGATTCGGTGTATGCTTTTGACGAAAATACGGTGAATATTCACCTCAAAATCAACGAAGGACGCAAATTTCACTACCGAAATATTATTTGGAAAGGGAATACGGTTTATAACGCAAAAGAATTGAGTGCTATTTTGGCAATCGAAAAGGGTGATGTTTATGATCCTGAAGAACTGAACAAACGCCTGAATTTTAGCCCTGCAAGTACCGATATTACCTCGTTGTACATGGACGATGGGTATTTATTTTTCAATATTCAGCCTGTGGAGGTCAAAGTAGAGGAAGATTCGATAGATATAGAAATGCGGATTTTTGAGGGCGAGCAAGCCACCATTAATAAAGTTACGGTCAAAGGAAATACCTTAACCAGCGATCACGTGGTTTTGCGGGAATTGCGAACCCTACCAGGACAAAAATTTAGCCGTTCGATGCTGATCCGTAGCCGTCAGGAACTTTCGGCTTTGGGCTATTTTGATCCTGAAACCATTGATATTAAACCCATTCCAAACCAAGCGGACGGAACGGTCGATGTGGCATATAAAGTTGAGGAAAAATCAAGTAACCAATTTGAGCTTTCTGGCGGTTGGGGTGGTTTTTACGGTTTTGTGGGTACTTTGGGCTTGAGTATCAATAATTTTTCTTTGCGAAAAACGCTTGATTGGAAAAATTGGCGACCGATTCCGCAAGGAGATGGTCAAAAACTCCAAATCCGTTTCCAATCCAACGGACAACTTTTCCAAAATTATTCTTTTTCTTTTACCGAACCATGGCTGGGTGGTAAAAAACCGCACTCGCTTACCATTGCCGCCAATCACTCCCTGAATCGCAGAGGTTTGTTTGGAGCAGTCGGTGGGTTGAACGATAGTTATATGCAAATTACGGGGGGAAATATAAGTTTTGGGCGCAGGCTAAAATTCCCAGACGATTATTTTACCATGATCAATGTTTTGAGTTTTAACCGTTATTTCTTGAAAGATTTTCGTGGTTTTAGTGATTTTAATAATGGTGCGGCAATTAACTTCAACTTTGGGACAACCATCAGCCGAAATAGCGTAGATAACCCTACCTATCCGCGTTCAGGTTCGACCATGACGCTTGCCATGAATTTTACACCCCCTTATTCCCTCATTACGGGCAAGGTCATAAATGATGATACTCCGCCTTCGGAACGTTATAAACTACTTGAGTTTCACAAATGGATGTTTGATAGTCATTGGTATTTGAAACTGGTCGGCAATTTGGTTTTGCGTACCTCTGCCCACATGGGTTTTATGGGGCGTTACAATGATAAAATGCCTTACAGCCCATTCGAACGCTTCATTTTGGGAGGGAGTGGCATGACTTTTAATAGTTTTATTTTGGGAACGGATATTATTGCTTTGCGGGGTTATAGAGATAACTCGATCAAACCTTCCGAATTTGT
Source organism: Cytophagales bacterium (assembly GCA_013297565.1). Taxonomy (GTDB): domain Bacteria; phylum Bacteroidota; class Bacteroidia; order Cytophagales; family Thermoflexibacteraceae; genus JAAFHK01. The sequence goes on along the minus strand of JAAFHK010000261.1, from coordinate 2,350 downwards.
CAATGGACAACTTAGCAGTGAGTTGGGCGGAATTGCCTATAACAAATTCGTTTGCGAACTGCGTTATCCTGTTTCTCTCCAGCCCAATGCGACTATTTTTGTGCTTGCTTTTGCCGAAGCAGGCAATAACTGGGGCAATTTTAAGGATTATTCGCCTTTCGACCTCCGCCGTTCGGTTGGGATTGGGGCGAGAATTTTTATGCCTGCTTTTGGTATGTTGGGTTTTGATTACGGTTACGGTTTAGACCGCATTCCGGGCGTTCAAGATGCCAATAAAGGACAATTTCACTTTATCATAGGACAACAAATCCGATGATCACGATTCTGGCTATCGAGTCTTCGTGTGATGAAACTTCAGCGGCGGTACTGCGGGACGGCAAGGTTTTGAACAATCTGATCGCCACGCAGTCCGTCCATGAGCGCTACGGAGGCGTAGTTCCTGAATTGGCTTCGCGTGCGCATCAACAGCATATCGTTCCTGTGGTCAATCAAGCCATTCAGGAAGCCAATATTTCCAAAAACGAAATTTCGGCAGTCGCTTTTACGCAGGGACCTGGACTTTTGGGTTCGCTGCTGGTTGGGACTGCCTTCGCAAAAGCCTTCGCTTTGGGTTTGAATGTGCCGCTGATTGGCGTAAATCACATGAAAGCCCACATTTTAGCCCATTTTATAGCCGACACCAAGCCAAATTTTCCTTTTCTCTGCCTTACGGTTAGCGGCGGGCATACCCAGATCGTTCTGGTCAGGGATTATTTGGATATGGAAGTAATAGGACAAACTCAAGACGATGCCGTAGGCGAAGCCTTTGATAAAACCGCCAAAATGTTGGGCTTGCCCTACCCAGGTGGGCAATATATTGACCGTTATGCCAAAGAAGGCAATCCTTTAGCCTTCGGGTTTCCTGATGTCAATACGCCCGATCTCAATTTTTCTTTTAGCGGAATAAAAACAGCCGTTTTGTATTTCTTGCAAAAAAACACAAAGGAAAATCCTAATTTTATTCAAGAAAATATTTCAGATATTTGTGCCAGCGTCCAGCAGACTCTTGTGCGGATTTTATTAAAAAAAGTACGCAAAGCGGCAGAAAGATACAAAATTAAAGAAATTGCGATTGCGGGTGGAGTTTCTGCCAATTCAGGTTTGCGAAAAACCTTGCAAGATATGGCTTTAGAAAAAAAATGGAACGTCTATGTGCCTGATTTTCAGTATTGTACCGATAATGCGGGCATGATCGCTATCACTGCCTATTATCAATATTTGGCAAACGATTTTGTCGGGCAGGATGCAAACCCTGATCCTCGCTTGCGGATTGCTTAGGTAATTTTTACGTAAATCCTAAAAACTTTTTCCCATGCCCAATTTTAACCATTTGCATTGTCATACCCAATTCTCCCTACTCGATGGGGCGGCAAGCATTGCGGGTATGATGAAGAAAGCCCAAGCCGATGGCATGACTGCCGTTGCCCTTACTGATCATGGAAATATGTTTGGGGCGTTCAAATTCGTTGCCGAAGCCGATAAAGCGGGCATGAAGCCCATTGTTGGTTGCGAATTTTATTTGGTAGAAGATCGCCACCAAAAGAAGTTCGAAAAAGGCAAAAAAGACGAACGCTATCACCAGCTTTTGCTTGCCAAAAACATGAGAGGCTACCAGAACCTAACCAAACTTTGTTCTTTGGGATATATTGAAGGTTTTTATTCGAAATATCCAAGAATAGACAAGGAATTATTACTAAAATATCATGAAGGTTTGATCGCAACTTCCTGTTGCATTGGGGCTACTGTGCCACAAACGATTTTGCACGAAGGCGAAGAAGCGGCGGATAAGGAATTGAAATGGTGGGTGGATTTGTTTGGGCGTGAAGATTATTATATCGAATTACAAAGGCATGGTTTGGAAAATATAGACGGATCGGGCAAAAGCCAAGAAGATGTCAATCAAATTCTATTGCGTTTGGCGAAAAAGCACGATTTGAAAGTAATTTGCACCAACGACTCGCATTATCTCGACCAGAAAGATTCGGAAGCACACGATATTTTGCTCTGTATCAATACAGGTTCGAAAAAATCCGACCCTACCAATAAAGGCGAAATGCAGGTTGAGGGCAAAGAAGAAGGCGGAAAAAAGACCAAATACCGTTTTGCCTTCCCCAATAATGAGTTTTTTTTCAAGACTCAAGCCCAAATGAACAAGATTTTTGCGGACGTGCCGCAGGCACTCGATTTTACCTGCGAAATTGCGGACAAAGTTGAAAAAATCAAGTTGAAAAGGGATATTTTGATGCCCAATTTTCCTGTTCCAGCCCAATTCGCCGATCAGTTCGGTTTCCTCAAACATTTGACTTTCGAA
>JAAFHK010000260.1 GCA_013297565.1 Cytophagales bacterium | reverse complement strand
TTGTTTGCAGAAGAACCGCGCAAACCCAATTTCAAGAAAGAAATTATCCAAGAATTTGCCGAAAAATTGGGTTTAGTTTTCACTCACGAAAAAGAAAATTCCGAAGGTACTTTTGCCCCGATTGATATTTTAGATTATATTTATGCCGTTTTACATTCGCCTGCCTATCGTGAAAAATACCAAGAATTTTTGAAAATAGATTTTCCGAGAGTTCCCTTTCCTACCGATCCTGAAATTTTTTGGAAATTGGTCGAATTGGGCGGACAAATTCGAAGACTCCATTTATTGGAAAGCCCCGAAAGCCATGATTTTGGGACAAAATATGTGGAAAACGGAGATAATAAGGTCGAAAAGATTAGCTTTACGAAAAATCGAGTTTATATTAACGAAAGGCAATATTTCGAAAACGTACCCGAATCGGCTTGGAGTTCGTACATTGGCGGCTATCAACCTGCCCAAAAGTGGCTCAAAGACCGCAAGGAACGCCATTTGGCATTTGAGGAGATTTTGCATTACCAAAAAATCATTTGGGCTTTGGTAGAAACCGAACGCCTTATGCAAGAAGTGGATCGGGTTTTGGAAGGTTAAATATATTAAAACCAAATTGGTTTTGGCTTGTAACACAGGCTAAAGCCTATGTTACAATAAAAAAAAATAATTTTATGCCATTAATCGAATGTATCCCCAATTTTTCGGAGGGTAAGGACAAAAATATTATAGATCAAATTGTCGAGGCGATTCGAACGGTCGATCAGGTCAAAGTTTTGGACGTGGATATGGGCGAAGGGGCGAATCGCACGGTAGTTACTTTTGCGGGCGCGCCTGAAAGCGTAGGCGAAGCGGCTTTTCGGGCTATTCGGAAGGCAAGCGAACTGATCGATATGGAAAAACAAAAAGGGGCGCACCCGCGAATAGGGGCGACCGATGTTTGTCCTTTTGTGCCTATTGCCAATTATACGACAGCGCAAACGGTAGAACTTTCGCATCGAATAGCCAAAAGGGTAGGGGAGGAGCTTGAAATTCCTGTTTTTTGCTACGAAAAATCAGCTTTGAAAGAGGACAGGCAAAAATTGGAACAAATCCGAAAAGGCGAATATGAAAGTTTGGGGAAGCGCCAAAATGAAAAAAATTGGCAACCTGATTTTGGGACTTGGACGAATTGGAAAAAAGCAGGAGCAACGATTATGGGAGCAAGGGATTTTTTGGTGGCGTATAATTTTAATCTGGACACGAGCAACGTGGCGATTGCCAAGGCGATTGCGGCAGATATTCGAGAATCGGGCAAGTTGATTGAGCAAAATAGCGTAAATAGCAGACAGGCGGTACTTTTGAAGGGCGTAAAAGCGATAGGTTGGTATATGCCCGAATATGATCGGGCGCAGGTTTCGACCAATATTACCGACATTAATGCTACGCCTGTTCATGTGGTTTATGAAGCCGTCCGCCAGAGTGCCGAACGCTACGGAACGCGTTTGCGAGGATCGGAACTCATTGGATTAGCCCCTTTGCGGGTTTTTAAAGAAACTGCCTTGTATTGTCTTTCGCAAAGACCTCGAAATCCAGCGCCCGATCAGGCAGAAATGATCCACATAGCGGTTGATTTTTTGGGACTTAATGATGTGCGCCGCTTTGAGCCAGACGAAAAAATTATTGAATACAAGCTCAAAAATATTATTTAAAAACTGTCTTTTTTGATTTTTTTGCTGGTTTGGGTGTAAGAATCAAACCTTTACACCCAATACCAAAATATCATCAATTTGCTTGCTGGAGTTTTTCCAAGCCTTAAATTTTTCTTCCAAAAGGACTTCCTGCCTATCCATATCTTCTTGATGAATAGCTACAAGGGTTTCTTTGAAAAGTTTGGTCGAATATTTTTTGCCTGTTTCTCCGTTAATTTGATCTTTATAACCGTCCGAGAACAAATAAATACAATCATTTTTTTGCAAAGCAATACTATGTTCAGTCATGTGCGTTAGGCTTTTACCTGTGCGTTTGAGTTTGATATTGATGCCGCCCATCGTGTAGCGATCTCCCTCAAATTCAAATAAATTGCCGTTTCGGATCAAATAAAGCGGTCTGTGCGCACCCGCAAAAGTCATAAGTTGGTATTTTTTGTCATAGACGCAAAGCCCAAGTTCCATACCATCTTGGCTGTTCTGGTCGGTTTCTTGGTGCAAAATCTTCTTGATTCGTTTGTTCAAACGCAGAAGAATATCCGAAGGACTTAGGTGCTTTTCTTCCAAAACAATCGAAGTCAATAGGTTACTTCCCAAAATCGACATGAACCCACCAGGCACGCCATGTCCCGTACAATCCACCACCGCCATCACAAAATACTCATTCTGATCGATTCGGAGTTCTTCAAACCAGTAAAAATCACCAGAAACAATATCTTTTGGCATATCCAAAATGAAACTATCTGAAAACTGTTTTTGCAATTCCTTTTTGTTGGGGAGCATCGAAACCTGTATGCGTTCGGCATACACGATACTTGCCGTAATTGCCTTGTTTTTGTGATCTATTTCTTGCAAAACGTGGTTCAGTTTCTTGTTTTGCTGTTCAAAAAGCATCTTTTGTTTCTCAATTTCCTGTTTTTGCAAATTTGTTTGGTTAAACTGCTCCGCAAGTGAGGTGTTGAGTTCGTTGAGTTTTAGATTGGATTCGGCTTGTTCGCTAATTTTGTTTTTTAGCTTTTGAGCCATTTGCTCTACATTCCTTGCCAATTTCCCAATTTCATCTTTCGACCGAACGTAAATAGGCGTATCCAAATTGCCCTCGCCAATGGCTTCCGTAGCCTTGCTCAACATCACCACAGGGTACGTTACCAAACTGGCTACCACCAGCGTGAGTAAGGTCGAGAGCAACAAAACAGGGATCATAATATAGATCAATTTTCGGGTAAATTTAGCTTCGGCTTGGTAAGCAAAATCTTTAGAAACACTAATCACCAAAGTCCATTTTTTCCCCTCAAAATTCATATACCCTTTTTGCATCTCAACAAAATACAAACTATCCTCTGATTCATAAAAGTTTCCATCAGGGTTGCGCTCTTTTTTGAAAAGCTGATCAACTGGAAAACGTGAATTAAGGACTCGTTGAGGATTCGTATTGGTATAAAGAATGATGCCGTTTTCATCAATCAAATCTATTTTTTGGGTCTGAAAATCCTCGATTTGGTCTTGACGAAAAACATCATACAATTTATCAATCAAAACTCTCGAAACGACATAACCAATCACTTCATTGGATTCATTGCGCACAACTCCGCCAAAATGTATCACGATTTGCTGTAGAGATTCGGAACGGGAAACATCAATTACCCAGTTTTCGCCGCTTTCAAACTGAAGCCAGTATTTGGTTTTGCTGTGTTTTTTGCCAATATCCAATCCTTCGGAATCCGCCAAACGCACCCGATCCGCATTGAAATAGGAAATACTGATACAAATGGGATTAAATTCCTTGATTTCTCGAATCCGTTTGGCAAGTTCGCTAAGACTGGATTTGGGGTTTCGTAGAATCGGATCATTTGCCAGCGTTTTGGTGTCTTGCAAACGTTCATAGAGAAAACGGTCGATGCTCCCAACACTATTCAAGGCATTTTCGCCCAAATTTTTGCTAATGGCTTCTTCGAGGCTGCGGTTAGTCTCGAAACGCACAAAATATAATAAAGTAAGCCCCGTAAAAATAATCAAAAACAAACAGAGATACGTGAGCTTGAGGTAAATACTCATGGGAAAAGATTTTATACTCAATCAAAAATGCTTTTGTACGGCGAACATTCTTGTTCGCCCAGAAACGAACAAGAATGTTCGTTTTACGACCAAAACCAATTTAGTTTCAGTATACTTTGACCCTGCAAATTTAGGGCAAAACAAAGCGAATGAAGATCAAGGGAGTTTAATTAATTATGAAGTTTGCCCGATCAATTTTAACCCAAAAACAACAAAGGCATAAAAAAACAAAAGCCTCAAGGTTTTTAAAACCTTGAGGCTTTGCTCAAAATGAGTATTATTGCGGCGAAACAGGTATTTCTTTTCGTACCTTTTTCACATTTCGGGCGTATTCACCTCTGTCGTTTTCGCCAATAATGTATTCTACATTATCCCCTTCTCTCAAATCACTAAAATCTCCTTCTATTACGTCTTCATAACTGAAAAACAGATTGTTAGGCGGCGAAAATACAAAACCATAACCATTTCTTACATTCAGAATGGTACTTTTATAAACCGTTACATTGGTGTTGGTATTGATAACAGTAGGAGCAGGAAGAGAATGTTGGCTAATGCCGTAAGTTCCTCCATTTCCGTTACTATTGCCGTTTCCAAGACTGCTTACTACATTCATGGGGTTGGTAGGAACAACATTATTGCCACTGCCGCTACCGTTATTGCTTTCAGCACCGTGATAGAATTGGTTATAATAACTGTTAAATTCGGAAGAAACGAAAAGATTGGTAACAAGCGGATCGCTTTTGGAAATGCGGTTATCGATAAGTTCGTGCATGGCAATCGGGTAGTTTGCCTCTTCGAGGAGTTCTTGGGAAGTGCGAGTTTCTCTCATCAAGCCTGTTTTGTCATCAAGGTATTTAAAATCCCAAGCCAAAACCATCACACGAATCCCTAAAGTGTTTAATTTGCGGATTAGTGGCACATAATCACCATCACAAGCGATCAGTACGACCACATTAAACTGTTTGTAAATAGCTAATTCATAAGCCTCCAAAGCTAACCATACATCAATACCTTTTTCTTCTCTTTTTCCTGCGCGGGTTTTCAACGGCAAATAGTGGGTTACAACGCCCTCACTCATCAAAATATCGTCAAAAATTCGGTCGTGATAGAGTTTGTTTTGTTCTTTGGCATCATAGGCATTGAGCCTTCCTCTAAAATAATGTGTATCCACAATTTGACACATTTTCACGATTTTTCCTTCTTGTTTTGCAACCTGATGTTTAATAAAATCGTGTAAGCCGCCTATGCTAATTCGTGCTTTTCGGCTGTGTTCGTAGTTGTAATAATTGCTAACTTTGAGGAAATAATTACCATCATAGAAAACACCAATTCGGGTTAGCAGATTGTCTAATTCATTTACCATTTTTCTTGCTTTTTGTTGTAAAAAATAAGGATGCGTCTGATTACTCATTGTTTTTTTCTTTCAAGAAACGTAATCGATTATTTATTGGGTAGCCTTTCCCATTATTGAATTGCCAAATGTAGGTGTTTTTTTGGTAAAAACAATTTTTGGGAAAGAACAATGACAAAAAAATAAATTTTATTGTGGAATCAAAACTAAAAATGCAAATTTGTCATTTCAAGAAAATAAAATAATTGTAATCCGATAAAATACCCTTTTTATTTTACATCTTTTCTATGAGTTCAATCCGAAGTAAAATTACAGGTTTAGGTTTCTATGTTCCCCAACAGGTGGTTACAAACGCAGCACTTTCGCAACGCTTGAATACGACCGATGAATGGATTACCGAGCGCACAGGCATCAAAGAACGCCGCTATGCGGAGCAAGGCAAAGACACTAATCACGGCATGGCTGTCGAAGCGACCAAAATAGCGCTCGAACGTGCCAAACTTACACCACAGGATATCGACCTGATTGTATATGCCACTATTAGCCCCGATTATTATTTTCCAGGGTCGGGCGTACTCTTACAGCGGTCTATGGATTTTCGAAGCATTGCGGCTATAGACTTGCGGGCGCAGTGTTCAGGTTTTATTTATGGACTTTCCATTGCCGACCAGTTTATCAGAACAGGTATGTACAAAAATATTCTTTTAGTAGGTTCGGAGTTGCAGTCGACTGGCTTAGATTATAGTGATCATGGCAGACACATAGCGGTTATCTTTGGGGACGGGGCTGGGGCGGCAGTCCTTAGCGCCACTACCGAACCCAACAGAGGGATTCTCTCTACGCACTTGCATTCTGAAGGAAAATATGCCGAAGAATTAGCCGTTTTGTACCCAAATAGCAACGAAGCAGAAAAATTTGATCCAAAAGAACAGGTAGCAGGAGGCAAGTTCTACCCTAATATGAACGGAAATTACGTTTTCAAACACGCCATTACCCGAATGCCCGAAGCCATTATGGAGGCTCTTGAGGCAAATAATTTACAAGCAAGCGATATCGATCTTTTAGTGCCACATCAGGCAAATGACCGCATCT
>JAAFHK010000026.1 GCA_013297565.1 Cytophagales bacterium | reverse complement strand
GATTTTGAGAATGCTCAATCATAAACCATTGATTTACAAAGAGTTAGTTGGATATGTTCCCTAAACGGTAATACCTAAAAATTTAATCCATTTAAACCCAAGTAATTTTGCAGAGGTACTTATCTTTGAGAGATGGGAAAATTGAATAAAAAAAAAACCTTCCAGATTTGAAAATTTAGAAGGTTTTTTTTGTTTTAAAAAGCCAAATACTTTATTTCATTTTCGACCATTCGGCAATCGATTTTTCGTTCATGCGAACGTAATCGTCATTTTTTGCTTCGGCGGCTTTAGTTTTTGAAAGCGTAGCCGTTTCGATAGCGGCTTTGTAATCTTTCATTTTGGCTTGAATCAAAGCCTTTGTACGAACATTCCAAAAAGCTGTAGGATTGATTTTGATAGATTCTTCGATCCATTCAAGGGCTTTTTTCAAATCTTTGTCTTGTGCCAAATAATAAGCAGCGGCTTGAGAATAGTTTTGGGCTAAAGCGGCTTGTGGATTTTTGGCAAAAGTTTCGATTTGTTTCATTACAACCGCATCTACTTCGTTCATAATAGGGAAACTCACTTTTGTTTTTTCCCAAGAAATGTCGAAATTCGCCGAGTTGTCAGTAAGGTTGCTAAAACCCACTGTAAAAGTTTCGGTCATTTCGGTAGAAGTAGGTTTTACTTTGAAGCGTACTACATCTTCTTCGGCTTTGTAACCTGCGGTACTTCCGCCCAAATTAACGTTTTTATTAATAATGATTTCCCATTCGTCTTTGTTGGGAATGCTGTAAATAGCATATTTTCCCGCAGGAATTTTTACGCCATTGATCATCACTTCGCCCGAAAAAGTAAGCGTTGTAGCGCCGTTAGCGCCTGTACGCCATGCCGCCCCAAAAGGCACAATGTCCGCCCCAAAAATGGCTCTGCCTTTGGCAGAAGGACGAGAATAATTAACCGTTACATCTACCAAACCTACGCGCTGAGTCAAAGTAGCAGCAGGGCTTGGCTGTGGTGTGGTGATCTGTGCTGAAACAACGGACGAAAAAGCAAATACACACAAAGTTATGCAAGTAAGGGCAAGATTTTTGAACATGAGAATGATAATTTTTGGATTTGAGGTATATTATTAAAAGTACGCTTGTGCATACAATCAATTCATTCAACAAAAATCGCACTTTTTTGTTTTCTTACTGCCAAAAACTATCAAAATCTGTCAAAGTGGCAAGGAAATAATACGTATATTTTTATTTGGCAGATTTCACCAAAACTGGGTAGATTTTTTTGATTACTTCACCGCAGGTTCTAAAAGATATGTAGGTAGAAAGATGATCATTAAAGGCGTAAGTACCAAATATTCCCAAACAGGCGTTTTGATGATTTTCAAGTTTGCTTGTCCTTCATTTGCTTTTTTATTCAACACTCCTGTAAAACCTTTTTTATTTTCTTTTGAAAAATGGGTTAATCGGAAAAGTCTCGACGCAGAAACCAAGCAAAAAGCCCAAATTTAGCACATTGCTCCGCTTTCGCCAAACATAATGTTAGCAGATGCCCTTTTAACTCTGCAAATTTAATATTTTATACTGAAACTAAATTGGTTCTGGTCGTAAAACGAAGTTCTTGTTCGTTTCTGTGGCGAACAGGAATGCTCGCCTTACAAAAGCAATTTTGATTGAGTATAATTAAACTTGAACGCACTCATGGAAAGGTTTTTCCCTTGAAATGCCTGATAAATTTTTGTTGGATGTCCGCCAAAAGCACCTGCAAATACAAGAGGTAAAAAATGTTCAGTAGTTGGGTGAGATATGGAAAACTGTTTGTGGTTGTAGGCAGAAATTATTTTATCAGTATAGGTTCTCAATTTGCTCCCAAGTTCATTTGTAATGTCGGAATTTTGTCATTTGGAAATAATAGCATCAAAGGGATTAAAGCACCATGGTCGAGTCCACGACTCTTGTTTGCTTTGGTTTCAATGCCATTACTTTTCAACATAAGTAACCCTGTATAAATAGGTATTTTTATTTTCGTATTTTTGCGGCATGGGACGTTAAATACACCAAAATTGGACGAACAAGCCAAATTGGACTTAAAAAAGGTTACGAAAGCAGGAAAAACCATGCCTTTCGCATATGCCGATAAAGTATTGGATATGAATACTTTAGAAAAATTAGCAGAGCAAGGCTTGATTGATCTGTTTTATGGCGATCAGACATAGCTAAGTAGCGAAGACTATGTTCCCCACGGCTGGCAATTCCCAAACGAAAAGGTGTTAATTTTAGTCGAAAAAGGCTATAAAACGAATATTCGTTGGGCTTATCAGTCGTGAAAACGAATCCTATTGGGGAATGGGGAAGAAAAATAGAGCTGCTTCTTTTAGGCTTATTCATCTTCTTTCGTGCCGAAGTATTCGCCCCATTTGAACCTTGCCGAAACGCTGTGGCGGATACTGAAAGGAAAATGGCTTGTCCCTGAAGATTATCTTGAAAAGGATACTTTATTTTATGCCCTCAATCGATGTATGGCAAATGTAGGAAAAGAGTTGAAAATAAAATTCAACCCATTTAAACCCAAGTAATTTTGCAGAGGTACTTATTCTAATTTAAGGCTGTTTCTATGTGGTAGCCAAACTCAGATTCAAACCCTAAAGATCACTTTTTTCAGGTAATTTATCCAAAATGACTTGTATTTCTGCCACCAAGACGTGCCACTGTTGGCTTTTCGAGTTAAATTTTTGCTGTTCCCTTGTATCAAAAAAACTTAGGGCATCGCCGAAAAATTTGTTTTCTTTGCTACGCAATTCCAAACTATTCCGCAAACGAACCAAATGATTTCGCAAAATATCCGTCTTTACATTCAGCAAACGCGCCGAATCGTAAGTCAAAATGCTTTGCGGAAAATTGCCCGAACCTGATAGGCGTTGGGCTTTGACCATATAGTCCTCGAACCGACAAGTCCCGATCAGTAGGTTTATTTCGGTCGTATCGTGGGCAAATTCTTTAGCAAATTCGTAGCGTTCAGCGGCTTTTAGGTAGTTTTTAGCCGTTTCAAAATTTTTTCCTTCGGCAATCAAACGGCTGTATTTTTCAACCTGATTCAGGCTGTCTTTAATCATGTTTTCTTGCAAAAGTTCCTGTGCCACTGCTTGTTTTTGTCTGGCTTCGAGGAAAAACATCCCTGCCAAAATAGCTAAGAAAAAAGCAAAAAATGCCACGCCTATCGAAATTTTCGCATTTCGGCGCGATTTATACTCCGACTGTTCGGCTTCCGAGCGCAGGTTTGCCTCTTGGTCGGCGCGGGCTTTCGCCTCTACCAATTCTTTTTGTTGGCGTAGTTTTTCGGCGGCTTGTGTCCGTTCTATATGTTCTTTGCTTCGTTCGATCCACGCTGTTTCGCTTTCGTTCAAAACCAATTTGGGCAAATACATCTCGATAAAATTCAACTGTTTTTCCGTAAAAAACTCTTTTACTTCGTTTTTTGCCTCACTTTGCGTTTTGATCAGGCGTTGTATTTCGAGGATCGCTATTTCTTCGTCAGTCCGTTTCGAGGCGATCTGTTTGGCGAGGCTATCATGGGCTATTTCGTAGAGTTCGTTGTGTTCGAGAAAGCGCAAAATACGGCGGTCAATAAACGTTTTGACTGCATTTTTTAGAAAAATTTGATCTTGTTCAGGCAGTTTTTGGCTTAATTGGTTCAGGTTTAATGGTTCTTTTGTTCCGTCAATCGTTACGAAAGGCGAGAGGATTTGCCAAACGGTTTCGATAGGACAAGGTAAAATTTTGGCAATTTCTAAAGCCTGTTCTTCCAAAAAATCCTGTAATACGTTGCCAATATCGCCCATTTTTTCCAATTCGGTCAAAGTAAAAAGTGCATCGGCTTGACGATTTTCGTCTTGGGCAATCCGCAAATAGAGTTTGTCCAAGAAAACTTGCAAATAAGGCAGTTGGATCGTCAGGCTTTTGTCTTTTGCCCTAATTTTCTCAAAAATCAATTCCGCAATTTCTTTTTCTTTGCCTTTTTCCAAATGTACTTGCCCATTTTCCAAGCGGTTAATGCCTTCCAAAACTGTCCGCACTTTTTCCAAATTCATGGCTTCGATCCGCAATTTTTTTTGCAACAATTCGGGAATATTTTTCTCAAATTCGTACAGATGCCCCAAATATTCTTCGCGGATCGAAAACAACAATTTTACAGGCTGATCCACAGTCAAGATTTCCTGAACCGTTTGGATAAATTCGGCTTGTTCGTCCTTCGAACCTAAAATATACAATTCCTCGAATTGGTCAAAAATCAGATAAATAGGGCGAAAATAGTTCAAATAAATGCCTTTGATGGATTGGGCTAAAGGCGAAAGCGGTTTGGCGTTTTCCTCAAACTCCCAATGCTCCTGTGCCGCGCCGCCGATCTGTTCGAGGGCTTTGGCAAACGATTCGTTGAGGTTCGAGCCGCGCCGCACCGTAATTGGTAGCCAATCGTGCGACTGAAACCGACTCGCCAAACCGCACTGCAACAGACTCGTTTTGCCCGTCCCCGATGCCCCATAGACCAAGAGCAGGTCGGTCTGAAAAATCATTTCGTAGAGTTGTTGAATTTCGGCATCACGCCCAAAAAATATTGCCCTGTCTGCCTGCGTGTAGGCATCGAGGAACTTGAAAGGGTAGCGTTTTTTCATGGTTTTTCAACGTTTTTTTACTACCTCGACAGCACAAAATGCTTAAAAAAAGCCAATTCTTTGTTTTCTTCTTCGATAAAACGGGCAAAAAGTTTTTCGCCAACCTGATGCCGCAATGCCGAAATGCCCACATCAATTAGCCGAAAGCCTTGCGGCGTAAGTAACACATTATCAAAGACTTGCCCAACCATATCCGAAGGACGGCGCAAGTCCCGATGCACAAAACCCGCATGGTGCAAAGTGGCTAATTCGTCCTCGAAAATCTCGAACCAAAGTTCCCTTTTTTCGTATTCATACGCCCTAAAATCCATAGGATAGAGGCGTTCCATCACCAAAACCGCCTCGCTGTGCCACTCGTCAAGGCGAATAAATTTGACTACCAAGTCGTTAATTTGATTGGCAAATTTCATTTTTTCGGCTTCCGAACCAATATCTGATCGGGTATCACCCGAAAAAATTTTGGCGGCTTCGGTTTCGTCCAAGGCAATTACCGTATTATTTGCCCCTGATGAAAGGGTACGTGGGTAGCGTTTTTTCATGGGCATTATTGCTCAAAAATATCATCAAAAGTTGGCGTTTCCTTCGCAGGGACAAGGTCATTTCCCAAAAAGATTTGTTGGGCGGCGTGGAACTGCAAATACACATTATCCAAATTCAAAATTTTAGATTTTTCGCGGTTGCCCACTACTTCGTTTAGGTCTTTTTCCTTGCCCTGAATGTTCTGAAACTCGATCTCTATCTCGCTACCATCTTCCAAAAAAATGTACTCGAGTTTGCCATCAAAATCGACAGAAGCAAAAAAACAAATCTTCGAACCGCCCTCGAAAGTCAGGGCGTTATAGTCGATCACGAAAGGAAACAAATTAATATGATCCTGATAATCAGTACCCTGATACAGCAATACCGCATCGGTGCTTACGGTTTCGGGCGTAATGCGGTGTTTTTCGGCATCTTTTTGTGCCTTGCTGTCAATACCAAGTGCGGCATAGTGATGCACGAAATTGGGAATGGTGTTTCGGGTATGTTTGTAGGCTACTTGTTTGATCGATGCCATTTTGTACTTTACCAAGAAAGCAAAAGGCAGTAAAAACTCGGTCAATAGGTTTTCGGTTTCCCGACAAAGCGAATCGGTACATTCTATTTTTTCAAAATTATTCTGAATTTCTTGCAAGCGCTTCAGCGTAGGTTCGGTCGTGCGTGCAAAAGTTTTGAGGGTTTGCCATTCGGCAAAAGGCAAAGGCAACTTTTGGGTATCGAAAATATGGTACAGTTGGCTTAGTAAATCAACTTTGGGCAAGAGGTCTGCCTCAAAACTATTTTCGAAGAATTGCTGTAAAATCGTTTTTTGCGAATCGTTTAAGGTAACAGACTGTTTTTTTCCTTTTTCCCACATAGCCGAAAGTAGGGCAAAACTAACCAAGTCTAAGGTTCTTTCAGCCACAAAAAGACATTTTTCAACATATTTTCGGGCTTTTGTGTCCGTCCAATCTTCTTTGCCAATTGCCATCAGTTTGCTAAGTTGTATGCCGATCACGCCCACAAAACTATACGCCAAGACTTCTTTGGCTTTGTCCGATGCCCCTTTATTTTTTTCCCAATTGGGCATGGTGCGTGCCTTTGCCAAAAAATTTTGGGCAGTTTTGCTGTATGGCTCAACGGCTTCTATGAGTTGTTTGGAAAGCGTTTCATTAAAAATATATTCTTGTTCGGCTTGCCGTAAAGTCCAATTTTTGCCCTCATCAGTACCCAACAAATGCCAATCGTTTGGTGCTTTGCTGCGGTTTTCGGTTAATTTTTGGGCATTTTTCGCCAATTCGAATGCTTTTCCAATCGTTTCGCCATGAACCAAATACTGATAAAAAGTTTTCGAAAACTCGATGGCGGTATGGTCATCGACCTTGCCTTTGGCGCAGATGACGGAAGGCACAGAACTAACAGTTTTTAACGAACTATTAGTTCTGAACTGTTCGCCAATCTCGAAAGTATCACAAGCGTTCAAAAAAATCAATTTCAGGTCGAAACTTGCCAAATAGTTCATCAAGTAGTTCGCATTGACTTCTTGATTGTCCTCAAAATTCTCGAAAAAAAGCGTGTCCTTGCCGCCATGTCCGCCATAGTGAAAAATTCGAAAATCTTTCCCTTTTTGGGCAAAAATTCGCAAAAAATCGGACTTATTAAAAGGCATGAGCAATTCTTTTTCGATAGATTGACTTTGCAAAACCTTAGAAATTTCGTTTTGTTCGTCCGCCAAATTTAGGCGTTTGCTGAGGGCATAGACCTCTTTGTCATTGGCAAAAGCTAAAAAAATCATAGGTTTTACAAAATAAAGGTAGTTCGGACTGAAAAGTAGGATTTTATACCGAAAAAAACAAAATGTTAAGCCTAAAAAAACTTGTTCAAAAAATAAGACTTATCTGTTTTTGTAAATTATACCCAATCAAAATTGATTTTCTGTGGCGAACATTCCTGTTCGCCACAGAAACGAACAAGAATGTTCGTTTTACGACCAGAACCAATTTAGTTTTTTTCAAACCCGATAAATTCTACAACCTTCGGTCAGGGAAAGGCGGTGCGTGCTGAACAGAATTGTGAGGGGAAGGTTGCGTAAAATTGCCCAGATTTGTTTTTCGGTTTCGATGTCCATGCCCGAAGTAGGTTCGTCGAGCAGTAATAATTGCGGTTTTCTGAATAGCACTCTCGCCAAACCGACTAACTGTTTTTGTCCGCCCGAAAGATTAATGCCCTCCTCGCCCAAAAGCGTAAAATAGCCCTGTGGTAAGGCTTCGAAATACCTCGAAAAGCCTGTTTCTTGGCAAAAAGCGATAATTTTAGCGTAGTCTTGCGAAGTATCCAAACCAATATTTTCCAATAAAGTGGCGTTCAAAAGTTTGGTTTCTTGTGGCATAAAACTCACCACATTTCGCCAAACAGAATGAGGAATTTCGTGCAAATTTTGCCCATTTACTAAAATTTCTCCTTCGGAATAAGGATAAAGTTTTGCCAAAATTTGCAAAAGTGTACTTTTTCCTTTCCCACTTTCGCCCAACAGCGCTACTTTTTCACCTGCTCGAATTTCCAAAGAAAAATCTTTGAACAGCAAACTGCGACCTGCAAAACGGAAAGATAAGTTCTTGATGGTTAAACCCCTCACCCCTTCCCCTATTGGTAAGGGGAAAGACACCCCAACATCAGAAGAAAAGCCCTCCCAATAGGGGAGGGTTTGGGTGGGGTTGAATTCATATTCGGGCGGACTGCTTGCCAATTCGTACATTCGTTCGAAAGCAACTTTTGCACCGCTAATTTGGATATGGGTAAAAGCAATGCGGTTGGCGGCGGGCAACATGAGGTTTGCCATGCTGAAAATAGCTACCAATTCGCCGATTTTTAATTGATTTTCTAAAACCTCATAACTGCCAAAAGCCAATAAAATTGCCAAAATTAGGGTAGCGCTTAGTTCGATCCAGAAGCCAATTCGCAAACTCAAAAGTCCTAATTTCGCGCTTTTTTCTTGGTATTGTTGGTAGGAATGGCTAAGGATTTTGCCAAAAAAAGGTTCTTGATTGGCTGTTTTAATCGTTTCGATCAAATGCAAAGTATTCAAATATTTGCTTTGGTATTCGGCATAGGTTCGCATATTTGCCTGTTGCTCCTGCCGAATGGATTTTTCGAAAAGAAAGGCAATAAGAAAGAAAATGCTTGTCGAGAGAAATAGAAAAAAGGCAATTTGAACATGATAAAACAAGAGAAATACAAAAGCTACCACGAAAAGCAAAACATCAATCAGCCAATTTCCTGCCAAATACGCTACAGTTTGTTGGATTCGTTGGGTGTCATTGAGGCGGGTAAGCAGTTCGCCCGATTTGCGGGAATCGAAAAAAAGTTTGGGCAAATAGAGGATTTTTTGGAAAAAAGCCGAAATAAGCCTCGAATTGAAGCCCAAGCCCTGCCGCAACATGAGCAAGGATCGCAGAAATTGCAAGCCGTTTTTGGCAAGCAAGAGAAGGAATAGAAAAACAAGGGCGGCAACCAATTTTTCACTAAGGCGATTGGGCAGGAAATCGTCAATGAGTTTTTGCATAAAAACCGAACTCGCCAAACCCAAACCCGACAGTACGATTCCTAAAAATAAACCAATGCCCAGCACAACCGTATCATTTTCGATCACTTGCCAAAGCCAAGCCCATTGTTGGGTGCGCAAGGTTTGCTTTCGTACAAAAGTTTCGTTGGGAAAAAGCCGCAAAGCCTGTTGGTTCTGCCAAATTTTTTCTAATTCCTGTGTGCTAATATATCTCAAACCTTCGGCGGGATCGCCTATCAAGAATCCTTTTTCTGAAAAACTGTAAAGCACAATGTAATGCTGTCTGTTTTCGATCTGAACGGGTAAAATAAGCGGATTTTCGGTTTTTTGTAGGTTTTCGAGGCTTGTGCGGACAGCGGCGGCTTGCAAACCCAGAGCAGGGGCGGCTTGGAAAAGTCCTAAAAGCGTAGTGCCTTGTGGTGTTGTTCCACTCAAACGGCGCAGGGCTTCAAAATTGCTTTCGCCCTCATAATAGCGAAGAACGGAAAGTAGGCAAGCTATGCCACAATCGGATAGTTCGAGTTGGCGGGTGAAAGTACGGCGAAGGTGTCGGTTCATGGGATATGTTTCAGAATTGCCTCGATTTTGGTTTCGCCTTTGAAATGCTTGAGCAAACGGCGTTCGGTATCATAAATAAAAATTTGTGGAACGCCTGAAATGCCAAAGGTATCTTTGAAATCTGCTCCATTCGATTTGAGCATTTGGCAATGTGGCATACTGACCAATTCATATTTTTCTGCAAAAAGGCGAATATTGGCTATTTTTTCGTCCGAAACCCATAGAACTTGGGTATTGCTAAACTTCTCTTTGTTTCGTACAAAAAATTGAGCTTCGTTTTGGCACAAATCACACTCAGAATTGAATTGTACAATCACCGTATTTTTTCCTGTTTGCATATTTCGCTTTTCGAAAACGGCACTATCCAAATCCCAAAAACGGAAATTTGGTAAGTTTTCACGCTTTTGTGCCTGTATTTCTCGTTCGGCTTTCTGCCGATTTCCAAGCCAAACCGTAAGGCTCAAAAGCAAGGCTACGATGCCTAATACACTGATAATGAGTATTTTAGTTTTCATTTGGAAAGCATAACAAAGAGAAACATATTGGTAACTACCCAAAGCAAAAGCCCAAGCAAGTAGGTGCTAAGAACCATGCCCAAACTGTCATTATAGGATTTTTGGCTGACAAGCGAAAGTCCGTATGCCAAAAGAAACCAATAAGCCACCTCGAAAAGGTTAAAAACCTGCAAAGGATAGGCAAGCCAGATTTCCAAAGAATCAGGCTCGAAAAGGGCTTTTAAGGAAAAAAAATCTAATTGGTTAATGGTTCTGAGGGTAATATCTGTCTCGAAGCTGAGAAGCCAAAACAAATTAAAGAAAGCAGGAATAAAAAATACGAAATCGGCAAGAAGCACTATCTTAAAAACTTGCCCAAAAGAGAGTTCCCAACGCTGTAGGGTAATGCCAATCATAATAATGAGGCTAATCAAACCCAACTTAAGCCCTAAACCCACAGGAGTAAGAGCATATTTTAGCCAAAACCACTGTTCCCGAATGGCTAATATTTTCTCGATTCGTTCCACCGTTAAACGTTCTTCATAAGAACGGTAATACACCTCATCAGTCAAGACGAAGGAGTCGAAAAGGAAGATGAGGAGGAAATTGGTAAGACAAAGGAGTAAAAATAGGGGAAATGTTCTTGAAAGAATTTTTTTCATTAATCTGTTAGAAAGATAGCCTTATCAATATTTTGATTGAAAATAATTTTTCTATAATCAATAATTTTCATAGTTAAACCATTTTCAATTTCCTCAACTGTCATGGGGATTAGTAAATTATTGATTTTCTGGTAATTAGACAACAAATATTGGGTACGCATAGGCATATAACTGTTTTGCATATCGATAATGACTCGATCTAAAAGAGCTGTTTTTTTATAAAAGTAAAATTCATGTACTATCCCAATGGTGGGTAAAAAAACGATAAAAGGTTGTACCGTTTTAGTTTTTATCAAAATCATACTATCCGATTCTACCAATTCTTCATAATCCAAAAAATGGTGTTTATCATGGGGAACTGCAAGCAGTTGTGAATATAATAAATATTTATAAGTACCAAAATTTCTACTTAAAAGTCCGTTAGTTCGTCTTTTTAAGATGGGTTTATGATCTTTATAATGCTTAAAATGTAATTCAACTGCCTCATTATCAGGGACAAAGATTATACTTTGCATCGAACTATCAGGCTTTATTATATCCTGTCGGCTTATTTCACCTACCAAAGTATATTCTCGGAAAAGCCATTTTTCTTGATTATGATTATTAATAATTGCCTCTTTGTAGATCGTTTTAATATTTCGCCAATTTTCTAAACCACCCACTTTTGTAAAATGCTTTGATAAAGTATTTTTAAGAGCAGATTGTTCGTTTTGAGCAAAAATAATATGATTGGATAGGCTTAGAATCAAAAAAAGTAAGTAAGGCAACAAAACTGTTACCTTACTTTGTATTGGATAATTACCAACCTTTAGCATCGCAAAAATCAATAGTTTCAAAAGCACATTCCCAACAACCTGACATTATATAAAGCCAAGCCCACTCAATCATGAATCTGTCTTTACAGCCCCCCGTTGTCATTTCCATTTCCTCAAGCGTAAGCGAGGTTTCGTTTTCTAATTTTTGTACGAACATAAGAATAATTTTTTAAAGTAAGAAAAAGATTTTATTGCGTGTATTTACGTTAAATACAGGGCAAAATTATAGAAAAAAACATTTGGATCGTAACGCTTAAAGTGTTAATATTGCCACTATTAAGGCGAATATATTACTTTTACGGCAACTTTCTTAACCTAAATCACTTACCTGTATGAAAAGCATTGGTACAAGAATTAAAAATTTGCGAGAAATGCAAAATTTTACCCAAGAATATATGGCAGAAACTTTAGGAATGTCGGCATCGGGCTATGGTAAAATAGAACGAGATGAAACAGATATTGCCTTTTCGAGATTGGAGCAGATCGCCAAAATTTTGAAAATAAAAGTAAGAGATATTATCGATTTTGAGGGTTTAGAGTATTTTGGTGAATACGATGAACCATTCAGGAGAAAAAAATAATAATGCCATCATTATGTTGAATGGGATCAATGAGACCGAAAGACAACTTTATACAGAACAGATCGAAACGCTTAAATCTGAAGTAACTTACCTGAAAAGTATCATAGAATTTATGAAAACGCAACTTGAACATCATAGACCCTTGTAAAGAAAGGCGAATGCAATACTTTGTTAGACTCAAAACTTATGTCAGCTAAACATTTGTGTAAATCTTAAGCGTTTTTATGTTCGTAAAATATTGATTTTCAACCTTGTAAGGTCTTAAAGACCTTACAAGGTTATACAGTTTTTAGTATAAAAACCTTCCTAATCGTTCTTTGCTCCCGCTTCTACCCATTTTTTGATCAAATCAATATCACAAGCGGATAGTTTGCTTCCGCCCTGCGGCATGGGCGAATAGCCGCTTTGATGCTGGATACTGCCCAACAGTCGCCCATTTTTTGCTACGATTGACAGGGCTTGGTGAGTTCCCAAGTTGATTCCGCCCGAAATCGAATTTCCTGCATGGCAAGAAGTACAATAGCGTTCGAGTAGAGGCTTGACCTGTAGGCTATAAGTAGCGTTTGTAACCGTACAATCTGCTTTTTCTGGCATTTGCTCATAAGTACAAGAGGCAAAACCCAATACAAAAGCGAAAAAAATAATTATTAAAAAAAAATGTTTTTTGCACATAATAGATAGATTTTTTGTTGTAAGTTAGCAAAAGTATTTTTAAAACTACCATTTTTTTGTCAAATGAAAACAATATTATTAGCAAATTTTTGCCTTTTGGCAGGCTTATTTTTTGCCTTTTCTTGCGGTAGTTCGGAAAGTTCGCCAAGCCCAAGTGCGGCGGATTGTTCGAAAAAACCAAGCGTTTCGGTTACAGGAATAGTTGCAAGCCCTTGCGGACAAACAGGGGGCAGTTTTGACGTTACGGCTTCGGGCGGAGTCGGTAAAATAACCTACAGTATCAACGGAACATCTTTTCAAGATGCCAACAGTTTTAAGAATTTGGCGGCGGGAAAATACACCGTAACTGTAAAAGATGCCAATAATTGCACCAATACTGCCCAAGCAACTGTAGAAAGTGGCACAAGTTACAAAGCTGCGGTAAAAAGCATTATTGAAACGAGTTGTGCTATTTCAGGCTGTCATGCAGGTTCGCAAAGCCCAAATTTTACCAGTTTTGCTAATATTCAGGCAAATGCTGAAAGAATTAAAACCAGAACACTTGCCAAAACGATGCCTCCTTCGAGTCGTTTGAGTGATCAGCAGATCAATCTGATCAAATGTTGGGTAGATGATGGGGCAAAGGATAACTAAAATTTGATGTATTGCCTTTTGGTTGGTTCGAGAAAACTTTTGAATTATGCTTAATAGAATTTCTTTTTTCTTTGCCTTTGTTTTATCATTTTCTTTTTGTTTTGCCCAAAAAATGCCCGAAAAAGTCCAAAAACCTGAAAGTTGGTTGGAGGGTTTTAGCTTTAGCAAAGAAGCAATTGGGTTTCAACAGTCCTATTTGTACGCCCCATGTCCTGACTGGTTGAATATCAATAAAACGACCACTTGGGACATGGCGGTTGTGCCTCGAAGTTGGGAAAGTAACTTTGCCACTTTTTTCTTTTTAGCCAAAATCAATAACGAAATTGTGTCTTATCAAGTCAAAATCAATGGCGAACCCATTGTGGAGTTTTCGGCAACTTCTCTGCCTGAATGGTTGATGCGAGGCGAAAAAGAAACCACTTTGGAATTTACGGCTATCGAAGTGCAGGAAAAAAGCAATTTGGGCTATTTACGGCTTAGTGTGCCAAACGCTTTTATTCAAAAAGGCGAACGCCAAGTGATCGAGATTGTGCCTTCAGCGTCTAAAGATGCTCTTTGGATTTCGGCTTGCCCGAATAATTTAGCCCATTTTATTAGCCGCAATGAGGAGGAGTTTTGGTACGAACTAAGCCTCCAGACCTCACCCGATTCGATTCAAAGCCTCCAGATCGAAGTTCCCGCCGCTTGGGTTGGTAAGCAGGCAAGTTACCGTTTGAACAGCCAAAAAGACAATTTGACTTTGCAAAAAAAAGAAAACGGAGCAATCAGTAATTTTTATTTGTACGGAAGCCCTACAGAGCTGGCAAAGCAAAAACTCGAACTCGATATACAAGGGCAAAAACGAAAAGCAATTTTCAATTTGCTTGAAAATCAGGACAATACACAATTAATTGGCAATTTATTGGTCAAACAAAAAAGCCGTTTGGACAGAACGGGACTCTGGAAAAGCCGAGTTGAGGGAATTTATAGACCTGAAATGCAAAGTGTCTGGAAAGATTTGATGGATACAAATCTCAAAAACGGTTCGGTTCAAATAGCTACGCTTGCGGCAGACAGTTTGGAAAAAAAGGCTATTTCAGCCGATTGGCAACCTGAAAGTATGATTCGCCAATGGCTTCGAAAGCCTCCCCAGTTTTCGTATTTTTATGTGCAGCAATCCTACAGACACGGACTTCAATTTTCGCAGTTTTTGAAAAAAGCGGGTTTCAAATACCTCATTTCGCCTTTTCCGCAAAACCAAATTTTCAAATGGGCAAGTCCCGATGGTTCTTTGCTCAATGTTTGGGCAGTCCCAACGGCATACGAATCGCCTTTTTGGTTAGGAAAAGATGCCAACGTAGCGGATTTTCCGCTGTTTTATTTGGGAAGTTACGCACAAGTTTGGCGTGCGCACAACCCCAATTTTCAAAAAATACTGCCTGTTTTGAGTTCGCAACACTTAAAACTAACCGAAATTAAAGATTCAGAATCTCACGTTTTGCCTTTTCCAAACATAGAGGAGAAACCCGCGGAAGAAATCCTTGAAAATTATTTGAAGGCAAATCCATCTATTCGAAGTGTAGGCGGCGAACGTGCCGATCCGAACCTAAAGGCTCAAGATTTTAATCCCGCAGAAACGGTTGAAAAACGCCAAATTCAAACGCTTTTGCTCGAAGCCGAAAAATGGTGGGCTTTAGGAACTTGTCAAAATAGTTTTGAGGGTTATCCCGAAGCCGAATTTGAAAAACTTTGGGAACAATACGAAACGAATCCAAAAGCCTTAAAGAGAGCAGATTTGGCAATTTTTCTCCAAAATGCTTTCCGTCATACGGCTTCTCAAATTAAAACCCAAAATAGCGTTGGGATTCCTTTAGTTGTGTTTAATTCTTTGCTTTGGGAACGGAATGATGTGGCAAGTGTGAGTTTGGAATTTTCGCCAACGGAAAGCGTCAAAGGATTTCAAATTTTTGATCAAGAGGGAAAAGAAGTGCCTTATCAGGTCAGCGATGTCGATAAGCACCGAAACGGCAATTTGAAACGTGCCGAACTGCATTTTTTTGTCCAAAAAGTACCTTCTTTGGGTTATAAAACCTATTATCTCCGCCCTGCCGAAACATTGGAAGAAGCCGATTTGAAAAAACCAAAAATTAGGCAGTATGACGTAGAAGCGGGTTTTTATAAAATCCAGCTAAGCAACGGAGGCATTCAGCAAATCATAGATCAGGAATTTAATACCAAGCTGCTCAATACCGAACATTTCTTGGCAAATGAACTTTGGATTGGGAATAAAAATCAAATTGGGGTTCAATTTCGAAAAAATGCTTTTTCGTGGAAAATGCTCGAAGACGGCAAATTACGAACCGTTTTGGAAACTTCTCAATCGACAGAAAATGGTGATTTACAGCAGTTTATGATCATTCATAAAAAACAAAAACGGATAGATTTTCGGACTTTGATCAAAAACCCAAAATGGACATCTGCTGATCAAACTTTTCGTCTATCTTTTCCGCTTGGCGAAGGCGCGTACTCGAATTATCATGGCGTGGCTTGGGGAGTTTTGGAAGTTGGTAAGGACGAACTGCCCAATAGTGCGGTTTCCTCTTTGAAAATAGCCGATCAATTCATAGGAGCAAAAAACGGAGATTTGGGCTTAGTTGTCGGTTCGGATTTACCACTTTGGGAATTTAATTACCAAGATCGAGGCATTTTGCAAGCCGTTTTGTTTTCTTTTTCGCAAATGGGAAATTATGAGTTTCGCTATTCGCTTTCTTCTTTTGGGGCAAGTCATGAAAAAGGGTATCAACAAATTGCACAAGGAGGCAGTCCGCTGCAAGTCATTTTCAATCCCTTGAAAGGCAGTAATTTGCCCGAAAAACACAGTTTTTTGAGTATGGAAAATTCGACAGCCGTTTTGAGCAGTTTGAAAAAAGCCAAAAATGAACGTGCAATGATCTTGCGTTTTTTTGAAAATGAAGGCAAAGAAACGGAAAATTTGATCAAATTGGGTTGGGACCTTGGGAAAGCGGACAGAACCAATCTTTTGGAACAAGAAAGGAAACCTTTAGAAATCCAAAATAATAGTTTGCGAGTTCTTTTGGGGCGTTTTTCGGTCGAAACGTTGAGGTTGGAATAGAAAAATTGAAACCTTGCGGGTTTTGAAAACCTGCAAGGTTTGTATAATTTAACAATCAGGCTTGCCCAACCCAAGACTTGGCTTTTTCGAGATCGTCAAAATAGCGTATAGCAATTTCTTCAATTCCTGCGGCTTCGTCCGTAGTTTGCTCAACCGAAACCTGCACAAATAATTCCGTCCCAATAATTACGGCATAGCGTTTTACTCCCGCTTTTTTGAGTTTGAGGAAAAAATGCTCTGTTGTCCAGATTTGTAAATCTGTGCTTACGATATATTCAAAATAAGTAGCTTGGGAAACCAAGCCTTTAGGTTTGCATTCCAAAGCAGTATTGGCATTGGCAGATACTTCTTGTTGGTAGAGTCTGTCCGTAAAATTTTTCGTATTTTTCCAAACTTGCACCTGAATTTGAGTTGCCTGATCAAAGGTGATGGTGGTGTAAGGACTTTCATAAACAGTTTTCATTTTGTTGTATTTTTGGATAAAATAAAAAAAGGCTTATTTTACCATTTCTGCTCTTTCAGCTTCGGTAAATTTGGCAATTCGGATTTGTAAAAAACCAAATAAAATGCTCATAAAAGGGCTAATAATATTAAAAACACAATAGGGAGCATACACAAAAGTTCCTACGCCCAAGACGCTGGATTGGGTAGCCCCACAAGTATTCCAAGGAATAAGTACGGACGTTACCGTTCCTGCGTCTTCGAGGCAACGGCTCAAATTTTCGGGCTTCAAACCTCTTTCTCTGTAGGTCGAGGCGTACATACGCCCTGGTACTACGATAGCCAAATATTGATCGGAAGCTGTAATATTGAAAAATACACAAGTCCCAACCGTAGAAGCAATTAGTGTTCCTGTCGAATTTGCCAAGCGAATAATGGATTCGGTGATTCGTTTGAGCAAACCCGCTTTTTCCATAATTCCACCAAAAACCATCGCACACACAATCAACCAAATCGTATTGAGCATACCCGCCATGCCTTTTGTGGTCAATAATTCTGTAACCATAGCACTTTCGGTTTTGATCTGCACCGTACCGTACAAAGCCCGCATGACTGCCATGTAACTTGCTTTTGCGAAGTTATCAGTAATTCCTGAAACCTGTAGAATTGCCTTTTCTTGGAAAATAATAGCAAAAATTCCTCCTAACAAACTGCCAATCAACAAGGCTGGCAAAGCAGGCATTTGGCGGACAATCAAGGTAATAACTACCGCAGGCACAATAAAAACCCATGGCGTAATGACAAAATTGGCTTCGATGACCCGCTGGACTTCAGCAATTTCGAGGGCTTGGTCGGCGGGAGTTTCGAGCATAAAGCCCCAAACCAAAAATACCAAAAGCGTAATGGTCATGGACGGAACGGTCGTCAGGGTCATATAACGAATGTGCGTAAATAAATCCGTTCCTGCCATAGCGGGTGCAAGGTTGGTCGTGTCGGAAAGTGGGGACATTTTATCACCAAAATACGCCCCTGAAATAATAGCCCCCGCTACCAAACCTTCGGAAATACCCAAAGTTTTGCCAATGCCCAAAAGAGCAATCCCGATAGTAGCTACTGTCGACCATGAGCTGCCTGTAGAAAGCGAAATCAAGGAGCAAATCATACAAGCGGCAAAGAGGAAAATAGTCGGATTGAGGATATTAAGCCCATAATAAATCATGGCAGGGACAATCCCGCTAAGAAGCCAAGTACCTGCTAATGAACCAATTAGGAGTAAGATCAAAATAGCACTCATAGAAGAACGAATACTATCAACCGCGCCTTCGAGGAGTTCGTCCCAGCTATAACCCAAGCGCATACTGACGATGGCGGCTACGGAGGCTGTAAGAATGAGGATAATTTGGTTCGAACCTGCAAGGGCTTCGTCTTTAAAAATATAAACATTGCTTGCCAAAGCAACTATCAAAAACAAGAGAGGAATAAAAGCATCTAAGAGGCTTGCTTTCCGTTTTTCAATCATCATCTTTTATTGGTTCGAGGTAATAAACAAGCAATCTATTGAAAAAAATACTTTTTGCAAAATAATCACTCGAAAAGATGTGTTTTTTTGGTTTTGTAAAATTCCTATTCCCACTTTTTCAAACTTTTTTCATAATACTGCACAATTACTTGGGTGTCGAGGCGGTTAAATTCGATCTTGTCGTTCTTTTGCAAATCTTTTGGGAAGGCAAAAAGCGAGGGCAAGAGTTCGGGCGTAAGGAACTGCAAACTGTCATAACTGATTTTTTCCCGCAAATTGGTATTTAATTTTTCGAAAACCAATTTTTCATTTTCGGCAGGCAAATTCGGCATTGCCAGCACAAAACCCCATTGCCCAAAAGAGGGAATATATGCCGTATAAGGCAAAACTTGTTCGAAAACTTGTTCGATGGTATGTTCGATGCACCAAAAAGCATCATGGGCAAAATAGGGCGAGGTGGCTTGAGTAACCATCATGCCGTCTGCCGTGAGGCTTTTTGAGATCATTTCATAAAACTCTCTGCTGTACAGTTTGCCCAAACTCATGTCGTGTGGATCAGGTAAGTCTATGATTATCAGTGAATAACGTTTCTTATTTTCTTTGATAAAGCTAAATGCGTCTTGGTTATAAATCCGCACATTTTTTTGGTTCAAAGCATTGCGGTTGAGTTTGGTAAAGATGGGATTTTCTCTTGCCAAATCCGTAACTTCTTTGTCCAAGTCGACCAAATCGACATTGCCTACGTTTTTGTAGCGCAAAATTTCCCGCACCGCCAAACCATCGCCGCCGCCCAAAACCAAAATATTTTCGTAATTGTGTGCCAAACTCA
>JAAFHK010000259.1:2759-6216 GCA_013297565.1 Cytophagales bacterium | reverse complement strand
GGGAACGGACAAGGGCATGGACTGCATCGAGTTGGTGCAAAGGCTAAAAGGCTTAAACTTCAAAGAGTCGATTATTTGGCTTTTGGGGCAAAACCCGCCCGATTCTTTTTCTTTTAAAGGCAAAGAAGTTCAAAAGGAAAAAGAGAACCCAAAAGCCTTTGAAATCCTTAAAATAAAGCCTTTAGAAAACAGGGCTTTGCTTGAGTATTTGGGAAAAAGAAAAATCAATATACGCTATGCAAAGGCTTGTAATTTGCTTTTTGAGGCTTATTTTAGCTTAAATGGTAGGGTACGCAAAGATAACAAACCGTATTTTGCCCTTGCTTTTGAGAATCAAAGCAAAGGTTATGAATTGCGATCCGAAACATACAAGGGCTGTAGTTCTAAAGATATTTCTTTGATAACACACCCTTTTTCACGCAAAATTGCGGTTTTTGAGGGTTTTATAGACTATTTGAGCGCCTTAACGCATTTTGGGAAAGTAAAATCTGATCACAATGTTTTAATTTTAAACAGTGTTTCAAATCGTGAAAAGGCTTTGCCAATATTGGCACAACACGAACAGGTTTTGGGCTTCTTAGATAGGGACAAAACAGGTAAGGAGTGTTTGGATTTTTTCAGAAACAAAGGACTGAAAACCCTCGACTATTCCAAAATTTACGAGGGTTGTAAGGATTTTAACGAGTTTCTTTGTAGGTAAATAAATTTCGTATTTGTGAATAAAATGTTATATTTGCAAACTTTAAACCGTACCTATTCGTTATGGTAATTATTAGCAAAAAGACAATAAATGAGTTTTGCCAAAAGCATACAGATGCTACCAAAGCCTTACAACAATGGTATAAAACCGTTTCTAAAGCAAATTGGAATAGTTTTGCAGACTTGAAAAAGGATTTTGGGAGTACGGATTTTGTAGGAGAAAACCGCTATGTTTTCAATATCAAAGGCAATCATTATAGGATTGTGGCATTGGTATTTTTTAGTGTGCGTACCGTTTATATCAAATTTATAGGCACGCATGAGGACTATAATCGAATCGATGTACGTACTATAGACATAAAATAATATGCTGATTACGAATGATTTAGAGTATAACGTAGCCTTTGCACGTTTGGACAAAATGATCGCTGAAGGTTTCGAGGGCAATCCTGAAAAGGAGGCTATTTTTGAGGAGATCGCCCAAGCCTTAGAATATTACGAAGACCATGTTTTGCTTATTCCTTTGCGTTTGGAGGGTGCAAAGACTTTGCCCGACATGATCCGCCTCAAAATGTTTGAAATGAAACTCAAGCAAAAGGAATTAGCCAAACAACTTGAGGTTTCAGAAACAAGCCTTTCCGCTATTTTGAACGGAAAAAGGCGCATTACGATTGATTTTGCTAAAAAACTTTATACAGTCCTCAAGATCGATCCCGAATTTATTTTGCAGGTAGCTTAAGCCTTTTTCACGCCCGATCCGCCCGAAGGATCGGGCTTTTTTTTGGCTAAAAAATCTTATTTGGATTGTTTCTAAATAGTTTTTTACAAAAAGCCCTATCCTTTTTTTTGCCCAAAAACAAGCCTTTTGTAGTCATTTTTCTTAAAAAAAATCATATATCCCCAAGAATATTTGGAACGGTGCAAAGCACGGACAGCCTCAAGGTGGTGGATAAAACGTGCGATCAAACGAATGAAAAAAAAATCGCAAAGTTAAAGTCTTGATTATCAATGACTTAACAAAAAATATATTTCCAAAGGCGAAATTAGCCTAAAAACAAGGTTTTCAATCTATTTCCCTACCCAAAAAACGTGCTTTTTGTCCTATTTTTAGAAAACTCCCTATTGTATCTTTGCCTTATCATTCACATTTACCTAATTGTTATGAGTAAAATAATAGTCTTAAGCGCCTCCGCGCATCAAAATTTAGTAGAAATTGCCCAAAAAAGAGGGCATAATATTCGTGTAATTGATCCTGATAATCTGTATTTAATGCTGTCCGATTCGAACGGGCATGATCGAATCTACGAAAAAACGGATCGAATTGCCCTTAAAGATGTCGACGCTATTATTCCAAGAATCGGCAAAAACCTAAATTATGGTTTGGCTGTAGTCAATCATTTCGTTAATAATTTAGGCATTTATAGTACCTCAAGCGCCGATGGTTTGCGCACCGCTTCAGATAAATTTTGGACTTCTCAAAAGTTATCCGAAGCCCGAATCAAAATTCCCAAAACGATTTTTGCCAAAAAGCCCGATCATGTGGATTTTTTGATTGACAAGGTAGGAGGACTCCCCGCTGTAGCGAAAACCTTAACAGGTTCTCAAGGCGCGGGTGTATCAATCTTTGAAACTCCCTTGAGTGCCAATACGACCATGCAAACCTTTTATAAACTCGATGCGGACGTACATTTGCAACAATACCTTGAGGCAAAGGGCAAAGATATACGAGCTATTGTGATTGATGATCAAGTGATTGTTGCAATGGAAAGAACCGCTAACAAAGGGGATTTTAGGGCAAATTTGGGAGCTGGAGGATCGGGCAGAAAAATTGATTTGACTGAAGCGGTAAAGGACATGGCGATCCGCGCCGCGCAGTCTGTAGGTTTGGGTTCTTTTGCGGGAGTCGATTTGGTACGTGCAAACGATACTACCTATTGTATCGAAATAAATGGCAATCCAGGGACTAAGGTAATTGATATTACAGGCGTAAATTACAATGAAAACCTGATCGACATGGTCGAAAAATATACAGGTAAAAAAGGGAACGAATCGGGATCGAAAGCTAATTTTCTTTCTAAAGCAGGGAGCTATTTGAGTGAAAAAGTTTTTGGCAATAAAAGCCAAACACCGCCTCCGCCAAGCAAGCGAAATGAATTGGCACAAAGATTTGATAGGGAGTTTTCTCATTACGCCTCGAATCAATGGTATGCAAAAGAATACCCCCAAATCAAACAAGCCTTTTTAGATTTTTGGGGAGAAGAACTTGAAAAAGGAGAAGAAACTTTTATGAACATTGAGTCTTGTTTCTTTGAACACAATCTAATTATGTTTCGCATGGACTTGAAAAAACAAGGTTTAAAATTTTTTGATAAATACTAACATGAGCAAATTAGCCACAATTTTAGCGAATCAGCCCGATCCCGCAACTTTCAAACTTACACATGAGGAGTACCTCCAATATTGGGAAAGTTTGCGCCCCTACAAAGGACAAAGCGCCCAATCACGATTCGAGTGTTCTAAAAAAATGGACATTTTGTATAAATACAAACCTGAAGGATTCGAGCCTTTGTATCACGGGTACAAAGTATATTGTACGAATATATTTGGTATGGAAGGACAATTTATTGCCAAACCTTCAGAGGTCGAGGGCATAACGGGAGTCTATAGACCTAAAGGCTGTAAAGATGCCGAAGAAAAATCATAACAATATCAAAAAAAGCTACTTTTTTAAGGTAGCTTTTTTTTTGTAAAAAGGGGT